>JBFYPV010000029.1:0-10452 GCA_041303085.1 Crocinitomicaceae bacterium | reverse complement strand
GCACCAATTATATATGTTGGTGGCGTCATCAGTCGAAATTCAGGGTAATGAAATCTGGTGGGTTCAAGACATAATCATTGGGGACCAAGCGGCCCGCAGCGATGATATTCGAACCGCCAATCTTGGCGCGGTGTCCGTAAGCTACGCCAAGTAAAATTTGACCGGAATCGCAGACGCCGATGGCTGTTGGAATCTTGATTGTTTTGGCATCGAGTCGGATGTCCGAATTGATGGTGGCAAACACCGCTGAATTCCGACCAAAAACACTGTACTGATAAGGCCCATGGATGGTAAAAACCGATGGATACGTGAGGCTATTCACCAAATGATTGCCCGTGCTGACAAAATTATTTGGGCCAAGTACAGAAAAACTGACCACCGCTGTATCGCCAATGAATGTCCCGCTTCCAATAACGCTCATGCGCAATACCGCATTGGCGCCCACAGTGACGTCGTCGCCGAGCACACATCCTTCCACCACAGCACTCGGATGGATCCGACAATTCTTGCCTTTTTGGTTCATGGCCTTCAAGCCAATTGATGTCAGTTTGGTGAAGGGTTTGGAAATGCGCTTGCGCAGCCAATCAGGAAGCAGTTCTTGGAGTTGGAGTCCTCTGTTTAAATTCAAGGCCATATTGGCGCCATGCAAATGAAACGGCGACAACAACAAAGTGGCAAAGACCGGATTTTGATTCAAACTATAAACGCCACCTGGCAATACCTGACTTGGCATTTGGATCTGCCATTCGTACTCTTTTCCTGCTAAATCAATGCGTGTGGCTTGTGCTTCAGCTGCACTACCTTTGTAGTAGAATGGAAAGATGAGCTCAGGGTCTTGCTGTGCTAACGGTAAAGCATGTTGCTGAACAGACTGCAATTTTTTGAGTCCAAATTGTAAAAAAGATTGTGCCTGGGTGTTGGCTTCTTGGATTGCTGCCTTCAAAAAGTCTAGCGTGAAGAGCATTTTTGCATCAAAATACCATAGCGGAAAATCCGATGACGGCAAGTCTGCCACAGACGAAATATCGACAATTGTAAAGCCACACGCCGCACAAATGCGTGCTTGGTACTGTCCTAAACTTTCGTTCAGAATCGGGACCTCCAAAATAGGATCGCCAAAGCCGTAAAGCTGATCTTGCGCCGCGCTGCGATAAATGACTCCTGGCATCTATTTATTTTTTAGCGAGTTGATGCGCTACCATATTCGCCAAACTTTGAATATTGATCAATTTAATGACTTCAAACATCGTGAGGCCTTCAGTGAGTTTGTCTGGGTCAATTTCGGGCATGCGGCGGCGCAATACCTCTAAGCCTTTTGCCGTGATCACCTGATTGACTTCAAATGGCTCATCGCCCATTTCTAGCTTAGATTGTTGCTCAATTTCTGAGATTTTAAGTTCGATGTCGTAATGTCTTTCGAGCTGAAACAAGATATCTACCATATCAATTGAATCAATGCTCAATTCATCAAAAATGGTCGAATGAGCCTGCATGACCTCAGGGTCAATTCCACAAGATTGCTGAATAATGCGCTTGATTTGTTCGATGATTTCTTCGTTTTGTGTCATGTTTGATCTATAAATTTGAAATTAAATACTAAGGCCGCCATCCACAGATAAACAAACGCCCGTGATGTAACTTGCCGCGCGGTCTGAAGCCAAAAACAAAACTGCATTGGCTATTTCTTCTGGCCTGCCCGGTCTGGCGATAGGGCTCATGTTCATGAGGTCTGGAGGCATATTGGCTTGAATGTTTTTACTCATTTTGGTGGCGATCAGGCCAGGATTCACGCTATTGACCCGAATGCCTTTCTTACCCACCTCTAAAGCGAGTGTTTGCGTAAATCGGTCGATTGCCGCTTTTGCTGCAGCATAAACCGCTACCCCTCTGCCCAAGCGCTTGGCAAGCAAACTCGATACATTGACAATACTGCCTTTGCGTTGTGCGAGCATGATCTTGGCAACTTGTTGCGTAAATAGCGCCTGTTGGCTGAAATTCGTCGTGACCTGCTGGGCAATTTCTTCGGGCGTTAAGAGCAAAAATGGCTTTTCCAATGCTGAACCCGCGCAATTGACTAGAATATCGATGCGCTGATGTGCGCTGCAGATAGCGGCAATGGCGGTTTTGTGGCTATCGTTGTCTTGAAGGTCGAGCCGGTAAGGATTTAATTGACTTTGCTGCACCGCCGAGAGCTCGCTGCGCAGCGCATCAAGAGCCGATAAATTGCGGTGATACATCGCACAGACGATGGCGCCCTCTTCCAAAAAAGCGCGCACAAGCGCCAAACCGATGCCGCCTGAAGCGCCCGTGATGCAAACTACTTTATCTTTTAAATCGAGATTCATAGGGCTAAGTTTTCTAAAGCTAAACTGCAATTGACACCGCCAAATGCAAAATTATTGGTGAGCGCATACCTGATTTGCTTGGTCTGATTGCTTTCAAAAGGCAATGCAAGTGAGCTTTGAATGGGCTGTCTGCAACTGAGATTAGCAGGAATGAGGTCATTGGCCATGCAGGTCGTGAGTACGTGAAATTCTTGAATTCCTGCGGCGGCAATGGCATGTCCGTGACGGTCTTTGGTAGAACTCACAGCAATATGTGGTGCTGCAGCGCCAACAACGCGCTCAATGGCCCGCAGCTCTGCTTCGTCGTTGGATCGCGTGCCTGTACCGTGGGCATTGATATAATCTAAAGCGTCTAGCGGCAATTGCGCCATTTCCAACGCACTGCGCAATGCGCGCTCTACTCCTGCCCCACTTGGGTCGGGAGCGGTGATTTTATACGCATCCATGCTGTTGCCAAAACCAATTAAAGCAGCTCGGGGTTGCAAACCGTTTTCGCGGACAAATTTTTCGGAGGCCAGCAGTGTATATCCCGCGCATTCACCTGCGATAGTGCCATTGCGCCCCGTATCAAAAGGCTTGCATTCGTCGGGGCTCAAAACACCCAACTTGCCAAAAGAAATATAGGCAAACTGATTGATGATCGAATCCGTGCCCCCAGCCAACACTAAATCGGCCTGCCCCGCCATAATGTGAGCAGCGCCAAAAGCGATGGCTTGCGTGCTGCTCGAACAAGCGGTCATTAAATTGCGGCAAAAGCCGAAGGGTGCAATTTCTTGTGCAAAATAGGCGCCGTATAAATCGGCATGATTGAAGATGGAATTGGCTTTTTTGCCATTGTAGAAATTAAGTTGGGCAATGGCTTCGTTCAGCCCAAATGCGGAATAGTCTGCAACAGACATGGCAATGCGCTGAACTGGAAAAGCATTGGCGCCCAGGCCAAGAAAAAGCGCTGTTCTCGCTTTTGAAGTTTTGCCAAATAAAGCTTGTAATACAGTGCGCTTGCTTTCTAAAACACTGGCCCAAAGCGCAAATTTTCGATCGTTGGCCGCCACAACTTGCCAGGCCTCTGAAAGTTCTTGAAGCTGCGCTAAATGGGCCTGGGCCACTTCGCAAGCATTGGTTTGGCTCAAACCTGCCGCATCGAACTGGCTAATTGGAGCCGTAGCTTGGTGCTGGTTTTGCAAAGATGCCAACAGCGCTTCGGTGCCCAGTCCAAGCGGACTCAAGGTATGGGTGTCGAGTATGTATACTTTTGCCCTGCTCATGCCTTTTGGACTTTAAACAGTTCAACAACACCATATGCGTCCTGCAAAACAATGACTGCCGTTTGGCCAATTTGCAGCCAGTTTGCAGCGGCAGCCAAGAGCATTCCGAGTTCGGCTGCTCCTAGGTTGCCCGTATGTGCAAACCAACTAAAGGCTTCGCGATAGCACAAATGTTTGCAACGCGCTTGCAGCTCGGCGTCTTGCTGCGGTGTAAATGCGCCACCATAGAACAACCAATCTGCCTGCTCTCCTTGAAGCGCGGCAAACTCGTGATAAAATTGAGTAATATGTAAATGATATGGACCCGTCTGACCTGGATCATAAGGTGTCAACATTAAAAAACTTGCAGCGCTCGCTTCGGCATATCCTTTTGTGTCCGACAAGAGCAAGCAATTATTGAGAAAAGAAAACAAATTGGCGTAATGGCAGCCGCCAACCAACACCGCTGGGCTTGCGCCAATTTGCAACAAATTACACGCATCGCGCAAGGCTTGTGCGCTGGCAATTCCGGTGCTTCCATAGGTGGTGGCGGTCCCGTGAAAGCCCAAATACTGGGCAATAAAACTTTGGGCGCCATTGGTTAAGGTGCGCAGCGGAAGTAATGGAGAAATGGTAGAACCAAATAATTTATTTTCTGTTGCAGGGTCTTGGGCATTTTGCAACTGACTGACCGCAGCTGCAATGGCTTCAAAATCGAGTACGTCGTCGTCGATAAAGTTGCTATTGGCCACAAGTAGCGCACCCTGCTCCAAAAAAGCAGCGTCCCATTGATGAAAAGCCTGCATTTGCTGACTCAAAATGAGGGCAGCGATGGTATCATTTCGCAAAATTTTGAGATCGCTGGGCTTGGGGTAATTCGGATGCGTTGGATCGAGCGCCAACTGTCTAAATGCAGCATCTAAATTCGGAAGTTGCCGCTGTGTTAAGGCCTGATTGGGCAAAAGGTCAGTGCGCGACCCGATGCTTCCGTCAACAGAAAACAGTGTGCTTTCCCAAAATCCGATAGCTGTGATGCTTGCGAGCATTAGCGCTTTTTAAGCGTATCCTTTACATTTAAAGACAAATAATATTCGTCGCGCTGGCTAATAAATGGGTTGTTGCTCGCTTGTTTCGCTTCTAAAATGGTAAAGCTCAAATCGGCTTCGGCACGCACCTTTCCTTCCACAAGCAATTTGGCACTGCCGGTTGCACGCATGGTGTCTAGCGAAGTCAGGACCACTTCTATGTGACTTTGGTCGCCTGGAATGATGACGTCGCGGAATTTCGCTTTTTGAACGATGCTCAAAATCGGATAACAACGCCCTTCTCCCGGAAAGGCCTCGGCGTGTGAATGCTCAATAAGGATGCCCATGAGTTGAGCCATTGTTTCGATTTGTAGCACTCCTGGCACGATAGGAAAACCCGGGAAATGTTCGGCGAAATAATCTTCTGATAAAGTCCAACATTTGATCCCTGACGCCTTTTGCCCAGGAATGATTTCTACGATTCTGTCAACTAAATAAAATCTCATAGCAAAGCAAAAGATACATTTTTTTGATTACAAACACAATTGGCAACTCACCTTCATCGCAAATCTATGGCTTGAAAACAATTATCTGTTATTGAAATTCGCAACTACCACTTCACACAGTTTTGTTTTTCGCAAGTCACGATTGCGGCCACTAAAACACTCAATTAAGTATGTTAAATCTATATTAACTTTTACGGATGCAAATCTGAAGTCTTGGACTTAATTCACTCAAATTGTCCGACTTTGTGTTAGAAATACAATAAATCTACGTTAGGCTTGCAGAAACATTGAGCTTTCGTTTTGAAAAGGGGCTAAAGTTTTTTTATATTTGGCGTTCAATTGTAAAAATGAAAAATTAAAAACGATCATTATGGACAAAAAACAAAAAACCGCCGGGGGATTTTCAGCAATCATTGCATTCTTGGCTATTGCACTTGCACTTATTGCAGGTATCTTGATTTACAAATACATTTTTGGTGACCCAGGAAACTTTGTGGACAGAAACCCAGAAGCAGAACCAGTAGAAGGAAACCTATTAGGGGTTATCTACAAAGGTGGTTTCATCGTACCAGGTTTGGTTGCTATCAACCTTATCGTATTAATTTTCACGATTGAGCGTTTGGTGACTTTATTACTTGCTAATGGTAAAGGTAAAGCCAACCAATTCATCGAAAAAATCAAAGAATTAATGGCTGCCAAAGATTTCAATGGCGCTATCGAAGCTTGTGACGCACAACGCGGTTCATTGGCTAATGTCGTTCGCGCTGGTTTGGTTAAATACCAAATGATGGTGAAAGACGCACACATGGACAAAGAACAAAAATTAGAGGCTTTGAAAAAAGAATTAGAAGAAGCAACTTCTTTGGAATTGCCAATGCTTTCTAAAAACTTGCCTGTACTTTCTACTACCGCTTCTATCTCAACCCTTATTGGTTTGATCGGTACAGTACTTGGTATGATCCGTTCATTTGCCGCGATGTCACAAGGTGCTCCTGATACTGCAGAACTTTCTACTGGTATCTCTGAGGCCCTTATCAACACCGCATTTGGTATTGCCGGTTCTACAATCGCGATCATCGCATTTAGCTTCTTCTCAACTAAAATCGACGCCATGACCTATGGTATCGACGAAGCGAGCTTCACGATCGTTCAAGATTTTGCAGCCAACAACTAATTGACTCATCATTAAGTAAATACTCAAGCAATGCCAAAAATCAAAATGCCCAAAGGCACTCCTTCCATAGACATGACGCCTATGGTGGACTTGGCGTTCTTGCTTGTAACCTTCTTTATGTTGACGGCTTCTTTCCGAAATGCCGAACCCGTAACCGTAGAAACACCATCTAGTATCAGCGATAAAATCATCCCTGAAAACATCCTAATGGTGACCCTAGACAAAGACGGTCGCGTGTTCTTCAACCTTTCAGATGCCGAAGCCCGTAAAGAAATGCTCAACAACATGCTCCAAAAATATAAGATTGGTCTTAGTGAGGAGAAAATAGAAGAGTTTTCTTTTATGTCAACCTTTGGTTGTACCATGCAAGAACTTCCTGCATACATGAACACCGAAGCCGCAAAACGTGCAAGTTTCCCTACACAAGGGATTCCTTCAGATTCTACCAAAAATGAGCTCTTAGATTGGCTTTCATTTGCAGCAACCGCTGCTGGCAATACCGGCCGCACCGCTTTTGAGGAAGCGAAGCTAAAAGGTGGCGAACCCAAAATGGAAGACTTCAAGCCTAAATTCATTTTGCGTGTAGACTCCAAAACCTTGTACAAAGACGCGCAAGTTGTGATTGATGTATTCAGAGAATTGAATTTGAATAATTTGAATTTTGTAACCTCTGCGGAAGCAATTCCGGTTAATTAACTAACAACATGGCACAAATCGCAGAAAGCGGCGGTGGCGACCACGGCAAAGGCAAGAAAAGAGCAAAGAAAGGTTCAACGCACGTAGACATGACCCCAATGGTCGATCTCGCGTTCCTTTTGCTCACGTTCTTCGTCTTGACCTCTACCTTTAGCAAGCCTAAGGTAATGCCTCTCGCTTACCCCGCCAAACCAAAAATAAACGACCCTGTCCCGCCAAAAGCGAACAACGTTACTACTTTCGTTTTAGCAGGTGACAAAGTTTACTATTACCGTGGTGAATTCTATCCAAAATCTCGACCAGGAGCCAACGGACCAACCGAGCTCACCGAGGCTAATTTTGGATCTGGAGAAAATAGTGTAAGAAAATTGTTAGCTTCTTGGAACGAATACGTTATTAAGAATAAGGTTGAACTTGATAAGAAGCTAGAAAAGAAACAAATTTCAGATAGCATCTACGATGCGAAGCTCAATGATCTGACGGTTGAAAGAGAGGCTGTTAAAGTCTTGATCAAAACCGACGACAAAGCACTCTGTAAAAGCTTTATTGATCTAGTAGACGAACTCAAGATTGCAAGTATCGGTGTAATTGCACCAACAGACTTGACAGCCGGAGAGAAAGAATTGTTAAAAGCTAAAAACTAAGGTCATGACAGTCATTTATGTTATCGTCGCGCTCGTCACAGCATTCTCACTTTTCGATTACTACGTCAATCGCAACTGGGAAGCCATTACTTCAGTAAGCCGTAATGAAGCCGTTTTCGCCCATCGCAACCGCGAATATGGCGCTTACGTTCTCCGCAGTGGCTACAACAAACGCATGACCCTTATTTTGGGTGGTCTTGTTGCACTTGCAGCATTGGCGTTTGTTGCCTCTGTTATCATCAAAAACCTTCCCAAAGAGCAAGTCAAGAAGCCAAGAGTGAGCGACAAAAACTTCACCATCGCTACTCCAAAAACTGACGTACCTCCTCCACCACCACCAACAACGCCACCGCCACCACCAATGACGCAAACACAAGCGTTCATGGCACCGGTTGCAGAAGACGAATTCGTCGAAGAACCATTGGTATCTCAAGCCGAGTTGGAAACGGTAACCATCTCAACAGAAACCAACGATGGCGACACCGATTGGGGCTTACCTAACACCCAAGAAGATGGCCCAGCAATGTCCGACAACACACCAGCCTTCGAAGAAGTAGTTGATGTTGCCGAAGAAGATGCCGAATTCCCTGGTGGCTACGACAAAATGTTCACCTTCATCAACGAAAAGCTCAATTACCCAGACGAAGCCATCGAACTTGGTGTAAAAGGTAAAGTAGTTATTCGCTTTGTGGTCGAAAAAGACGGCCGCATCTCTAATGCGAGTGTTGAACGCCCAATTGTAGAGTGCCCAGCTTGTAACAAAGAAGCACTTGCAGTTGTCAATAAGTTCCCCCCCTGGACCCCAGCCAAAAACGCTGGTCGCCCAGTCCGACTTTGGGTTCGCGTTCCAATCACCTACGACACTCAATAGCACTAACCAATTTAAATCCCCATCTCGATGGGGATTTTTTTTCCCAAATAAATATGAAATACATACAACATTTTCTAGGCATTTTGGTCGTAGTATTGTGTTTTGGTTTTGCCATCGTACTGCTTACCACCGAATTAATTGAAATGGAGCCATGGCGCAAGCAAGTCATGATCGCTGTGTTCATGAGCTACGGTTTATTCAGGGCCTGGCGCATTTATAAAGGGTTCAAGTCTATTCAAAAATAAGTTTCCTATGAAATCCCTCCTTCTCCTTCTTGTTGGTATCATATCGCTTACCGCCTGTGACCACAACAACAACCCCTTCGTGTATCAAAAGGATGCACATGGCCGCGGCAAAGCAAAAATTCTCGTCGAACAATCCTTTCAGCCTTTGTTCGAGACTTCTATTGAAACGTTCATGAGTCAGTACCCCAGAGCGCGCGTAAGTGCACAATACCGAACTGAAAATGACATTATCGAGGCATTTTATAACAACAAGTCCAAAACGATTGTCATCACCAGAGATTTCAACGACAAAGAAAAAGAATACCTCAAGAGCAAAAATGTTTCTTACCGCAGCGATAAAATTGCTTCAGATGCGGTAGTGATCATTATGCACCCAACCATGACCGATACACTCTTAAGTGTCGATCAAATCAGAAATTTACTGCGCGGCGACAAAACCAAACTTCCTTCCAATACTTTACCAAAACAAATTGTATTCGATCAAAATGGATCTGCCAACTTCAACTTCATGGTCAATATGCTGCAGATTGCAGAATTGGGCAAAAATGTTTCGGCCCTTCATTCAAATCAGGAAGTCATCAATTATGTCAAAACACATCCGGGCACCATGGGTATTATCGGCCTCAACTGGATTTCTGATCAAGACGACCCGACTTCAATGGCCTTCATGGATGGACTCAGCATAGCGTCTGTTTACGATACAGACCCCGAAACTGCCTGTAAGCCATATGCTGGTTTTATTTACACCAAAGAGTATCCGCTCATCCGCGACATCTGGGTCATCAATAAGGGGCGCAGGTCTGGATTAAACACCGGATTTGTGCTATTCATGAAGAAAGACGACAAAGGACAACTCCTCATTCAGAAGTCAGGACTCGTGCCTGCACTCACGCCAGTTAGGCTCGTTTTGCAATAATTCAAAAAATAATAATAGGCACAATTTTTGTATCCCAAAAAACTAGGCTATTTTTGGCCGGAAAATAAGTTAAATACACAGACATGAAACGCATCTTACTCCTCAGTACGCTTCTTATTTCTGGGCTCCATTATGCTCAGACCCTTAAGATTGCAAATGCAAAAACAGAAAACGAACGCTACCGTGAAGCCATCAACGACTTCAAAAAATTAGTAGCCGCCGATCCAATCAACGGAGAAAACTATTTCTATTTTGGTGACTGCTACTTTGAAATGGAAGAACTCGATTCAGCAAAAATCATGTGGAAAAAAGGCTATGAGGTTGACAAACTTCGCGCGCTGCCAATTGTTGGCCAAGGTCGTGTCCTTTGGCTCGAGGGCAAAGAAACTGAAGCAAAAGCTGAGTTTACCAAGGCTCTTTTGATGACCAAAAAAGACAAGCTCAAAAAAGCAGAAGTCATTCGTGGCATTGTAGAAATTTACGTGGAGGCTCCCAAAAAGAACCTCGACGAAGCACTTGTTTTGATCGAAGAAGCGATTTTGAAGGACCCTACCAACGAAGACAACTACTTGCTCAAAGGCGATGCGCTTTATGCACGCAATTCTTCTGATGCTTCTGAGGCGCTCAAGGCCTACAACCAAGTTTTGGTCCTCAACCCAAAGTCGCCGCGTGGTATCGTGCGCAAAGCACTCATTTACCAACGTGCACGCAACGAAGCTGAAGCCAACAAAATGTACAACGAGGCCAAAGGTATCGATCCTACGTATGCGCCAGCTTACCGTTTGA
>JBFYPV010000028.1:0-11801 GCA_041303085.1 Crocinitomicaceae bacterium | reverse complement strand
ACATTGGCAATGGCGTCGCGCTTGATTTCAAACACGATGCGCATCCCGTTGCGGTCAGATTCGTCGCGGAGGTCGGAGATGCCTTCGATTTTTTTGTCGTTGACCAAGTCGGCGATCTTTTTGATCATTTCGGCCTTATTGACTTGGTAAGGGATTTCGGTCACGATGATTTGCTCGCGGCCATTCTCTTCTTCGATTTCAGCCTTTCCGCGGATCACGACGCGTCCACGCCCGGTCAAGAGCGCATCGCGTACGCCTTCGTAGCCGTAAATGATACCTCCGGTCGGGAAGTCTGGCGCTTTGATGTAGTTGAGGAGTTCTTCTGGCGTGATGTCGCGGTTTTCGATGTAGGCAATGGTGCCATCTACAACTTCAGTGAGGTTGTGCGGCGCCATGTTGGTGGCCATACCGACGGCAATACCTGCTGCTCCGTTGATCAGGAGGTTCGGGATTTTGGTTGGCATGACGGTCGGCTCTTGCAAAGAGTCGTCAAAGTTGGGGCGGAAGTCGACGGTTTCTTTTTCGAGGTCGTCGAGCATTTCTTCGGCAATTTTGCGCAAGCGGGCCTCGGTATAACGCATGGCTGCAGGGCTGTCGCCATCTACAGAGCCAAAGTTACCTTGACCGTCTACTAAAGGATAACGCAAAGACCACGGTTGGGCCATGCGCACCATGGTGTCGTATACAGAGCTGTCGCCGTGCGGGTGGTATTTACCCAAAACCTCACCGACAATTCTTGCCGATTTCTTGTAAGGGCGGTTAGAGAATACGCCGAGATCTTGCATTCCGTAGAGCACCCTGCGGTGAACTGGTTTGAATCCGTCGCGTACATCTGGAAGTGCGCGTGAGACAATAACAGACATCGAATAGTCGATGTATGCTGATTTCATTTCATCTTCGATGTTGATCTGAATGATTTTTTCGCCTTCAGCCATATTTTTGAGTTAGTCTATGTATTCATTAAATAGAGTCTCAAAATTAATAAAATGAAGCCCCCTACGGCTTCCCTCCGCTATTTTTTACTAACAAAATGAGTCTATAAATTGTGAATAAAACCGGATGCGTTGCAGAGATAAAAGTTATATTTGTATCAAGCAAACGTAAACCATGGAAGCCAAATTTTCTCCACGTGTCAAAGACATGATCAGCTACAGCCGAGACGAAGCCGTTCGCTTGTCCAACGAGTTTGTGGGTGCCGAGCATTTGTTGTTGGGCCTCATTCGCCTCAATGAAGGTACGGCAGTCCGCATTGTACAAGAATTCAAACTCGATCTCGCCGAACTCAAAGCAGAGCTCGAAAAAATCCTGGCTAAAAGCGCCGTCCGCGAATTAGTTAACCTGAACCTACCGCTGCTCAAACAAGCGGAAAACATCATCAAGCAGTCTTATTTAGAAGCCAAAGAATTCAAACAAAATATCATCGGTACAGAGCACTTATTGCTGACCATCCTCCGCTACGAAGACAGCGTGGCCTGTCAGGTTCTCAATAAATATGGCATCATGTACGAAAACGCACGAGACGAATACGAACTTATGTTACAAGACAAACAACAACCTAGCGCCGAATTCCCAGGGTCTGGCCCAGAAGAAGACGAAAACTTCGGTCAAGCACAGCGCAAAAGCGCAGACCCCAAATCCAAAACGCCCGTTCTCGACAACTTCGGTCGCGACCTCACCAAAATGGCTGAGCTCGGAAGACTAGACCCCATTGTAGGCCGCGAAAAAGAAATCGAGCGCGTCAGCCAAATTTTGTCGCGTCGCAAGAAAAACAACCCTATTCTTATCGGTGAGCCCGGCGTGGGTAAGTCGGCAATTGCAGAAGGCTTGGCTTTGCGCATTGTACAAAGAAAGGTTTCGCGCATTCTCTTCAACAAACGCATCGTATCCCTAGACCTCGCTTCATTGGTCGCAGGTACCAAATACAGAGGGCAGTTCGAAGAGCGCATGAAAGCCGTGATGCAAGAAATCGAAAAGAACCCAGACATCATCTTGTTCATCGATGAAATCCACACCATTATTGGTGCTGGAGGCGCAAGTGGTTCGCTAGATGCTTCCAACATGGTGAAGCCAGCACTCGCGCGCGGCGAAATGCAAGCAATTGGCGCCACAACATTAGATGAATACCGTCAGTACATCGAAAAAGATGGCGCCCTCGAACGCCGCTTTCAGAAAGTGATCATCGAGCCAACGTCTATCGACGAAACCATCCAGATCCTCAACAACATCAAAGAGCGCTACGAAGACCACCACAGCGTGCGCTACACCGACGAAGCACTCGCGGCTTGTGTCAAACTCACCGAACGCTACATCACCGACCGCCACTTGCCAGACAAAGCCATTGACGCGCTAGATGAAGTCGGTTCAAGAGTACACATCACCAATTTGCATGTCCCGAAAGAAATTACCGATATCGAAGGTCAAATTGAAGGCTTAAAAGGTCAAAAAGCAGAGGTTATTCGCTCGCAGCAATACGAAAAAGCAGCCGAACTCCGCGATGCCGAACGCAAGCTCCAAGAAGACCTCGAAACGGCCAAAAACAAATGGGAAGAAGAAGCCAAAAACAACCGTGTAGTCGTTACAGAAGAAAACGTAGCCGAGGTTGTTTCCATGATGAGCGGCGTGCCCGTGACCAAAATCTCTGAGTCTGAACTCGGCAAGTTGGTCAAAATGGCCGAAACCATCCGTGGAAAAGTCATTGGTCAAGACGACGCCGTTGCCAAAGTGGTGCGCGCTATTCAGCGCAACCGCGCTGGGCTCAAAGACCCCAACAAACCAATCGGTTCTTTCTTTTTCTTAGGCCCAACAGGCGTTGGTAAAACCCAACTCGCCAAAATCCTCGCTAAAAATCTCTTCGACTCAGACGACGCCCTTATCCGTGTCGATATGTCTGAATACATGGAGAAATTCTCGATTTCTCGCCTCGTAGGCGCCCCTCCGGGATACGTCGGCTACGAAGAAGGTGGTCAGCTCACCGAAAAAGTACGCCGCAAGCCTTACGCTATTGTATTACTAGACGAAATCGAAAAAGCGCACCCAGATGTATTCAATTTGTTGTTGCAAGTCCTAGACGACGGCCACATGACCGACGGTTTGGGTCGTAAAATCGACTTCAAAAACACCATTCTCATCATGACCTCCAATATCGGTGCGCGCCAGCTCGCCGACTTCGGAACCGGCATGGGCTTTGGCACCAAAGCACAGCAAGAGGCGCAGGAGCAAAATGCTTTGTCGGTGGTTCAAAACGCGCTGCGCAAGGCCTTCTCTCCAGAATTCCTCAACCGCGTAGACGACATGATCATGTTCAAGTCGCTCAAACGCGAAGACATCCACCTCATCATCGATATCGAACTCGAAAAACTCCTCGAGCGCATCGGCAACTTAGGTTACCACGTGAGCTGTACAGAAGCGGCCAAAGACTTTATCGCAGAAAGAGGCTACGACGAAAAATTCGGGGCGCGCCCACTCAAAAGAGCGATCCAAAAATACATCGAAGATCCACTCGCCGAAGAAATCATCAACTCCAACTTACAAGAAGGAGACACCATCGTGCTCGATTTTGAAACAGGACAAGACCTATTGAAATTAAGTATTGAGAAGGCAAAGCCTGCTAAGAAAAAAGCTGATCCTAAGTCGGAGTAAGCACTTAGTGCTTCTTCACCACTTCCTCATAAGGGACGCGCACGCGCTCTCCCCAAATACCAGGTTCGGTTCCGAGCCCAACGGCGATGACCATATTGATTTCTGCGCGGCGCGGTAACTTCAGGTAGCGCTTGAGTCGTTTTTCGTCAAAGCCCTCGAGTGGGCAACTATGGAAACCTTCTGCGGCAATAGAAAGCATGAAAGTTTGTGCGGCGAGCCCGCAAGATTTATGGGTCACCACTCTGACGGCTGAAGCGCCGCCGGTGCGGTAGAAAGGCTTGAATAAACCGCCAAAAAAGCTGACGGTGAGGCGTAAACCTGCCAACAAGCGGAGTGGGTCAGCGGCATACAAAAGCGGCATGACCTTTCCGTAATATTGGAGCATCATTTTTTGTGCTTTGGTCGGTTCACCCTTGATTTCGTTCTGAACCTGTGCGAGGTGCCAGTCTTTGCGCTGCTTCCAGAGGTCTGGGCGCGTGACAAAAACAACTAATTCTTGTGCTGTTTTGGCTGCCGATTGGCCTAGGCAAAGCTCGGCAACAAGCGCTTTTTCTTGAGGTGAGTTGATCCAGTGAAAACCCCAAAGTTGCATGTTGCTAGAATTGGGGGAGAGGATACTTCTTTTGAGGCTGCGCTCAATGACTTCGGCGGGTACCGGCACATTTGGGTCAAACTTGCGGTTGCTGCGTCTGAATTGGATAATTTGTTCGAAATTTTCTTGCTGAGTCATCTTAATTTTGTTTGATAGCGGTAACGGTGTAGCCATTTGAACGCAAGAGCGCAATGACGCCTTCTGGGCCACTTAAATGCCCTGCGCCAACGGCAAAGAAGGTGCTTTCTTTTTGCATTTGCGTGCGCATGGGTGCCATCCAGCTTTTGTTGCGTTGCACTAATAAAATGTCGTTGAATTCGGGGTAAGCTGCCGTTTCCTCAGCCATGAGCTTGCCGAGGGTTTCGAGGTCTTCTTTGAGGTAGCAGGCTAAGAGTGTGTCAAAGGTTTTCAGGTCGCTGTTGTAGTCTTGTTTGAGCATGTCCACTTGCGTTTGCATCGGTAATTGGTCGAAGAGGCCCAACTGAAAATCGATGGTTTCGAGGCCGATGGTTTCTTTGTGTTTTTTCTTGGCCATTTTATTGAATTCCATCTCGTAAGAGGCCATGTTTGACATGCTTTCTTGAATGAGGATGCTCGAGAAAAACATGGGCTTGAGTTTGCTGCTGCGCTCAAATTTACTTTCGCTCCACTTGAGGCTGTCTATGCAGTACATCTTGAGTTGGGTGTAGTCTGGTGCAGTCATGAAGTCTTTGAGCGTTTTGCCATCGGGCAACAAGACTTTTTGAGCAAGTGCAATTTTTTCGGCACCGCTCATGTCGAGGTCTACCTCCATGGCAATTGTTTTGGAGGCTTCAAATGCGCGTTTGAGGCTGTTGCTGAGTTCAAACTTGTCCTTGGGTAGAAGATGGATAGTGCCATATAAGTAGGAGGCTTCAGTGAGTCCGTTCCCTGTGATTTGATATAATAATTGGGCTTGGGAGAAGCTCGTGAGGAGCAAAAAATAGAGGAGTATTTTTTTCATGTCTCAAAATTACACAAACTTTGGCTACTAAATTAAAACTGCTTTTTTGACACACGTGTCAGTAAATTTCTGCCAGCTTGTCTCAAAACTACGCTTGGTCTATTATTTGTCTAATGCAGCTCAACGAATAAATAAGTAAATATGTCAGTCGAGAACGATCTACCAAACGAAGCACTTCAAAACGAGGAAGCGATGAACGAAGCACAAGCTGCAGCAGAAAACGAGCAGGAAAACGCACCGCAAGACGAGCAATTAGTCGACGAATACAAAGATAAGTTTGTACGCCTTTACGCCGAGTTCGATAACTACCGCCGCAGAACCAACGAAGAAAAGTTGCAATTGATGGCTACTGCCGGTAAAGACGTGATCAGCACCATGTTGCCTGTTCTGGACAACTTCGAGCGCGCCATAGCCACCAATGAAAATTTGGACGACATCACCGCAATAAAAGAAGGGTTTCAGCTCATCTACAATATGTTAAAAGCTAATTTGGAGGCCAAAGGCTTGAAGCCAATGGAGTCCAAAGGTCAAGACTTCGACAGCGATTTACACGAAGCTATTGCCAATATTCCGGCGCCAGATGCAGCGCTCAAGGGCAAAGTAATGGATGATGTAGAAAAAGGTTATTACCTCAATGACAAGGTTTTGCGTTTTGCAAAAGTAGTTGTTGGTCAATAAATAAAACATGAGTAACAAGCGCGATTATTACGAAGTTCTGGGTGTTTCCAAAAATGCCGATGAGTCTGAAATCAAGAAGGCCTATCGCAAACTCGCCCTCAAGTATCACCCCGATAAAAACCCAGACGACGCCAGTGCTGAGGACAAATTCAAAGAAGCAGCAGAAGCCTATGAAGTCCTGAGCAACGCCGAGAAAAAAGCGCAATACGACCGCTTCGGACACGCCGGAATGGGCGGTGCAGGTGGTTTTGGCGGCGGCGGCATGAACATGGACGACATCTTCTCCCAATTTGGCGACATCTTTGGCGGCGCATTTGGCGGAGGTAGTTTTGGTGGCAGCCGAGGCGGCTCAAGAGTGGTGAAAGGCACCAACTTGCGCGTCAAAATGAAACTCACGCTAGAAGAAATCTCTGGCGGTGTCAAGAAGAAAATCAAGGTCAATAAATTAGTTCAGGCCGAGGGCGTCACTTACAAAAACTGCCCCACGTGCCAAGGAACTGGTCGCATTACGCGCGTTGCACAAACCTTTTTGGGTGCCATGCAAACGCAGTCTGCGTGTCATGTGTGTCAGGGAGCGGGCAAGACCGTTGAGTCTAAGCCAGCCGATGCCGATGCGCAGGGCCTCAGAAGACAAGAAGAAGTCATCGAAATCGACATTCCTGCCGGCGTAGAAGAAGGCATGCAGCTGAGTGTGCGCGGCAAGGGTAACGCTGGGCCCTTCAATGGTGCAGCCGGCGACCTCATTGTGGTGATCGAAGAAATTACCCACGAAGAGCTCCGCAGAGAAGGCGAAAACCTCCACTACGACGCGTTTTTGAACTTTACCGATGCCGTGCTTGGCGCCTCTATAGAAGTGCCAACTGTTGGTGGAAAGGTCAAAATCAAAGTAGATCCGGGAACCCAAAGTGGCAAAGTTCTCCGCTTGCGCGGTAAAGGCTTGCCCAACGTACAGCGCTACGGAACCGGCGACCTCTTTGTGCACCTACACATCTACACGCCAACAAGCGTGAGCAAAGAAGAGCGCGAAATCCTCGAAAAACTCCGCGATTCCGAAAACTTTGACCCTTACAAAGCACAAAAAGACAAAGGCTTTTTCAGCCGCATGCGCGATATCTTTAGCTAAAAAAGATATCTTTGGTTCATGAGATTTATCGATGCTGCTAGGCTAGGCCGCAATTCAATAGGGCTTTACATTGGCGGAATCGCCGTGCTGATTGTCCTGTTTATTTTAGGTGGCTTGCCTTTGCTTTTCGATGCGCAGCTGCGTTTGCCTGCGTATGCAATCGACATCGAAAACCCGGCATTTATCGAAGCATATGGCTCCACGCGCTTGCTTGTCGGAGAGCTGCTTTCCTTCTTTTTTGCCTGTGTAGGCTTTGTGTTGTATTTGCGCTATGCGCACCAGCGCGCGCTGCGCTCCATTTTTACGGCAGCAAGCCGCTTTCGTTGGCAACGCTTTTTTGGCTTCGGAATCATTTTATTCTCGACGGTTTGTTTGTTTAGCTTACTCGAGGTGTTGTGGAGCGGGCAAGTTGAAATGATGCAATGGAATTTCAAAGCGGAGCAGTTTTGGCCTTTGTTCTTCTTTTCCTTGTTGCTCATTCCATTTCAGGCGGGCATAGAAGAGTTGGTTTTTCGCGTTTATGCACTGCAAGGATTGTACATGCGCACCAAAAGTGTTTGGCTGAGTGTCGGCCTGAGTTCAGCCATGTTTGCCTTAATGCACATCTCAAATCCAGAAATCGCTGTTTTAGGCCCTGGGCTTTTGCTCTATTATTTCATGGCCGGCCTTTTTCTCGCGCTCCTTGCCGTTCAAGACGACGGCCTAGAACTCTCGTTGGCTTTTCATATTTTCAATAACCTATTTGGCGCCTTCATTGTCTCGAGCGACTGGCAGGCTTTTCATACCGAAGCGCTCTTCATGGACCACCGAGGCCCAGGCTCCTTGATCTTTCAATTGGGTTCTGCATTGGTCTTATTTGCCGGTATTTATTTCGTGCTCTCGAAAAAATTCAAGTGGAAACCACTTACGTCGTTGCGCTAGTCTAGATTTTTCTTAGCTTTAAGTCATGATTAAAGTAGCGCAAGTCAGTAAATCTTATCAGCGCAAGTTGGTGCTCGACGACGTCTCGTTGGAGGTTTCGAAAGGTCAAATTTTTGGTTTGCTCGGCCCCAATGGCGCTGGCAAAACCACCCTCATCCGCATCCTCAACCAAATGGCAAGCCCAGATGCAGGCTCGGTCACTTTTGATGGCCAAGTACTCGGTGAGCGCCATTTACCTCTCATCGGGTATTTGCCCGAAGAGCGTGGCCTCTACAAAAACATGGCCGTGCGCGCGCACTTATTATTTTTGGCCCAACTCAGGGGTTTATCCAAAACAACTGCCGCCCAAAACGTCGATCATTGGTTGGCACATTTTGACATTCAAGATTGGCAAAATAAGCGCATTGCCACGCTATCCAAAGGCATGGCACAAAAAGTGCAGTTTATTGCCGCGTTGGTTCATCAGCCGCAGTTGCTCATTTTAGACGAACCACTTTCGGGCTTTGATCCGCTCAACGTGGAGCTCATCATGAACGAAATCAAGGCCCTTAAGGCACAGGGCACCACCATCATTCTCTCGACGCACAACATGAAAAGCGTCGACGAAATTTGCGATCACGCCGCGCTGCTGCATCAAGGGCAAATCTTAGCCCAAGACACCGTTCAGCACCTGCGCCGCAAGCATGCCAAAGGACGTATTTTTGTGCGTTTCAGAGGTCATATGCTTGCTTTTGCCAACGCCCTCTGGACCGACTTCACACTCCTCGAACAAAAAGAAACCGAACCTGGGCTTTTTGATTGCGTCTTGCAAATCCGTGGCGAGCGCAGCGTCAATGACCTCATGCGCAGCCTCCAAGACCAAGTCAACGTAGAACACATCGAATTGCTTTTGCCTTCTATGCAAGAAGTTTTTGTCGACCTCATCAACCAAAAAGAAAACCAAGATGTCTAAGTTTTTGCTACTCACTCAGCGCGAAATCCAAGAAAGACTTGGTCAAAAAGGATTTTGGTACATGCTCGTACTGGGGCCCGTTGTGGTGCTCTTGTTGTTGGTCGCTTTGCTCAAGGCTGCCGACCAAGGCAAGCAAGAATTGAGTGTCCTGATCGCCGATCCAGGTCAAATCATGGACCACCGCTTAATGGCCCAAGAAGAAAAGCACATTCAGTATTACTTCCTCGACGACTACCTCGAACTCAATGAATTTGAGCGCGCCAAAGCGTATCAAGAATTTGATGTCTTGGTGGAGCTCAACGAAAAGGTCCTCAACAACAAAAAATGCTTTGTGTTTTACCGAGATCAAATGGGGCTAGACGCGCGCATTCAACTCAAATTTCAAGTAGAAAGACGCCTTGAAGAGCTCATTGCCGCCCAACATTCCAACCTAAGTGAGCAAGTTTTCCGCCAGATCAAGCAGGGCATCATCTTTGATTTTCGCGACCTCAAAGACCCGAAGAATGAAGCCAAAGAAGCCAATTCTTGGGCTGGTTTTGTTTTGGGAGGTTTCATCTTATTTTTTGTCGGGCTCTACGGCATGACCATCTTTCGGGCTACCGTCCGCGAAAAGAGCAACCGCATTGTAGAGGTTTTGTTGGCCAGCGTGCGCCCGCAACAACTCATGCTCAGCAAAATTGTAGGCATAGGTTTGGTGGCGC
Source organism: Crocinitomicaceae bacterium (assembly GCA_041303085.1). Lineage (GTDB taxonomy): Bacteria > Bacteroidota > Bacteroidia > Flavobacteriales_D > Crocinitomicaceae > UBA952. Next base: position 2,213 of record JBFYPV010000028.1, on the reverse strand, counting down.
TCTTGCAGCTTTTCGGCTGGGTACTGATGTTGGCACTCGGCTTCGTGCTCCTGCGCGAGACCCTTTTTGTGGATATTTTAGACCCAAGCCATTGGGGGCAGGGTGGCCCAGAACGCCTCAACCCCTTATCTACTTTGGTATTTGAACAGCTCAATTTATCTTTTTTGTTGTTGCATTTTGTGGTGTTTTTTGCGGCCAGCTTTTTGTTTTATGGAGCGCTTTTCGCGGTGTTGGGCGCGCGCAGCGGCGCTGACGCCGACGGCCAGCAGTTTTTGCTGCCGCTGATTTTCTTGGTGTCCTTTGGCATTTTTGCGGGCATTTACGCCATCTATTACCCCAACACCACCTTGACCCAAATCTTTGCCTATCTGCCTTTCAGTTCACCCGTATTGGCACTCATCACCTTAGCCAAAGGCGTCAGCTTGGCGGTTTATACGAAAATCCTACTGAGTCTACTAGTACTAGTCGCAAGCGCACTTTTACTACTCAAATTGGCGGGCCGCTGGTACAAGCATTCCATTCTTAAGTTTTAAAAATGCGAAGGGCCGTCATCGATCTCGGAACCAATACTTTTAATCTGCTGATCGCCGACACCCAAACACGTCAAATTTGTTTTCAGACCAAAGAAGGCGTGGCCCTCGGCATGGGCGGCATCAATGAACAGCGCATCGGCGAGGCGGCCATGGAACGTGCTTTTGCGGCACTGCACCAATTCAAGGCGCATTGTTTGCACTGGCAGGTCACTGAAATTCGCGCCATTGGCACATCAGCCTTGCGCGATGCTACCAATTCCCAAGAATTACTCGAAAAAGTCAAATCCGAATTACAGATTACCATTGAAATCATCTCGGGTCTGAAGGAGGCTGAACTCATCTACCAAGGCGTCCGCCTGACTCATGATTTTGAAAAGCCAGCACTCATCATGGACATCGGCGGCGGCTCCACGGAATTCATTGCCGCAGACCACCAGGGCCCATTTGTTGCACATTCATTTGACATTGGTGTCTCGCGCTTGTTTCAGCTTTTCGACTACCAAGACCCCATGAGTTTAAATGACATTGATAAAGTCGAAAGGTATCTAGAAGAACGTTGCGCTCCCTTTTTCAAGAAGCACTTGCCAACCGTGCTCATCGGCTCGTCCGGGAGTTTTGAGACGTTTTATGAATTAATGGAAGAAAGCGTATTTCAGGCTCAAGGCCAAGCGGTCGAGGTAGATAGGGAAGCCTTTGAGCGCATGCTCCAACAAATCATTGCTTCCACGCAGGCCGAGCGCGACCAAAACCCGCATATTATCGCTATTCGCAAACGCATGGCACCGCTTGCAGCGATCAAAACGCGTTGGGTCTTGCGGCAAGCTAAAATCACTCAAATCCTGATTTCGCCTTACTCCCTCAAAGAAGGCGTCTTATTTGCTTCTTCATGATGAAATATTTACTTTTTTGTTCGCTATTTTTTTCTTTAAGCTTTCAGGCACAAAGCCCTTATGATGTGCAGCATTATCAACTAGGTGTGCGCATCGTCAAAGGGAGTTCAAAGGTCTTTATTGACGAGTCTGTCACCATTCAACTCAGTGAGCCAATGGCTCGGCTCGAATTGGATTTAGCAGGCCCTTTGGCCAATGGCAGTGGCATGAAAGTAATTTCGGTCACGGCCCCAAATCAAAAACTGACTTGGCAACAAACGCTTACTTCGCTTCAAATAGATTTGCCCTCCAACCTTCAAAATGGCGCGCTCACCTTAGGTATTAAATTGGAAGGCAAACCAGCAGATGGCCTCATTATCGGCGCCAATAAATTTGGCGACACCACCTTCTTTGCCGACAACTGGCCCAACCGTGCGCATTTTTGGTATGCCTGTCACGACCACCCCTCAGACAAAGCCACCTATGCTTTTTTTGTAGAGGCACCAAGCATTTATCAAGTGGTTGCCAACGGGAGCTTATTGTCTAAAACACCAAAACCCGAACGCAATGCCGTCGTTTGGCACTACGCCATCATCGAACCTATTCCAACCAAAGTTGCTGTTGTGGGCATCGCTGATTTTGTCAGTAAAGAAATAGCCGTGGTGCACGACATTCCAATTTATGGAACTGTTTATCCAAAAGACAGCATTCAGGCCCTCGCTTCCTTTGACGTCGCGCCGGAAATATTGGCATTCTTTGAAGCGTTAGTTGGTCCTTACCCTTTTAAAGAACTCAACAATGTACAATCCAC
>JBFYPV010000027.1:0-3688 GCA_041303085.1 Crocinitomicaceae bacterium | reverse complement strand
CCGTACAAACAAAAGCCCATTTCTAGGCGAAGTGTGTCGCGTGCAGCGAGGCCAATGGGCTTGATGCCCCAGTTGGCGCCAGCATGAAAGACGGCATCCCAAAGTTTTTCGGCATCTTCGTTTTTCACGTACACTTCAAAACCGCCCGAACCCGTATAACCTGTAGCCGAAACCATCACGTTTTCAATGCCGGCGAAGGTGCCGTATTGGAAAGTGTAGTAGGTCATGTTGCTCAAGTCAATGGCGGTGAGGCTTTGCATCGCTTCTGCGGCTTTGGGGCCTTGAATTGCGAGCAAAGAATAACCGTCTGATAAATTTTCCATTTCGACACCGAGGTCGTTGTGGCTGGCGATCCAGTTCCAGTCTTTTTCGATGTTCGAGGCATTGACGACAATAAAATAGGTTTCGGCGTCGATGCGGTAAATGATGAGGTCGTCTACAATACCGCCTTTGCCATTGGGCATGCAGCTGTATTGTGCTTTGCCGTCAAAAAGAACAGCTGCGTCGTTGGTGCACACTTTTTGAATGAGCGCCAAGGCATTTGGTCCTTTTAACAAGAACTCACCCATGTGAGAAACGTCAAAAACACCCACGCCATTGCGGACGGTGTCGTGTTCGGCATTGACGCCTTCGTACTGTACGGGCATGTTGTAGCCAGCAAAAGGTACCATTTTGGCGCCGAGTTCGCTGTGCTTGTGGCTGAGGGCTGTGTTTTTCATGTTATCCTTTAACGCGTTCTACGTAAACGCCTGTGCGTGTATCAATTTTGATGACCTCACCGTTGTCGATGAACAAAGGAACGCGTACTTCTGCGCCCGTTGCGATGGTGGCTGGTTTCATGGAGTTGGTTGCGGTGTCGCCTTTGACGCCTGGCTCTGTGTAAGTGACCTCAGAGATGATGTACATCGGTAGCTCGACAACGAGTGGTGCCTCTTCTTCGGCATGGTAAAGGATGTTGACGACCATTCCCTCTTGCAAGAAACCTGGTTTTTCGACCATTTTGAGTGGGATATTGACTTGCTCAAAAGATTCGTTGTTCATGAAAATATAAGCGTCAGACTCTTGGTAGAGGTATTGGTATTCGCGGTTTTCAATGCGAACAGGTTCAATTTTGTGACCTGCCGAGAAGGTGTGGTCTAGTACTTTTCCACTTTCAATTTGACGCATTTTGGTGCGCACGAACGCGGGGCCTTTACCGGGCTTCACGTGTTGAAATTCGATAATTTGAAAGAGTTTTTCGTTGTGCTTGATGCACAAACCGTTGCGGATATCTGCAGTATTTGCCATAATTCTAATTCAATTTGAGGGCAAAGATAGCCGAATTCCTATTGTTATCAACACATTTAGTTTATAATTTCCGCCCAACAAGCGACTTGCGAGCGCAATAGATTGTTATTTTTGTTTGTTCCAAATTTTGTAAAGCTACATGGCTGAAAATCAATACACCGAAGACAACATACGTTCCTTAGATTGGAAAGAACACATTCGTTTGCGTCCCGGAATGTACATTGGAAAGCTAGGCGATGGCGCCGCGGCCGACGACGGTATTTATATCTTGGTCAAAGAAGTAGTCGACAACTGTATCGATGAATTCGTAATGGGCAACGGCAAGCGCATCGACATCAAAGTCAAAGACGGCAAAGTGTCGGTCCGCGATTACGGTCGAGGCATTCCATTGGGTAAAGTCGTGGAGGTGGTCTCCAAAATGAATACCGGCGGAAAGTACGACTCCAAAGCCTTCAAAAAATCTGTTGGTCTGAACGGGGTCGGTACAAAAGCGGTCAATGCGCTTTCCTCTTATTTCATGCTTTATGCAGTTCGTGATGGCCAGAAAAAAACGGCTATTTTTGAGCGCGGCGAGCTCGTTTCCGAAACACCAATAGAAGCTACTGACGAAAACAACGGTACTTACGTAGAATTCACCCCAGACGACACCATTTTTAAGAAGTACGCTTTCAAGACAGCCTACCTCGACAAAATGATGTGGAACTATTGCTACCTCAACAGAGGTTTGTCTATTTACTACAACGGCGAGAAATTCAATTCCAAAGATGGTCTCAAAGATTTGCTTGAGAACAACATGGACGGCGATCCGCTTTATCCAATCATGCACTTAGAAGACGACGACATCGAAGTCGCTTTCACGCATGGCCGCACTTACGGCGAAGACTACTATTCATTTGTCAATGGCCAGCACACCACTCAAGGAGGAACGCACCAAAGCGCTTTTAGAGAATCTGTTGCTAAAGTCATTCGCGATTTCTACAACAAAAACTACGAAGCCTCCGACATCCGCCAATCTATTGTAGCGGCAATTGCCGTCAAGGTTGTCGAGCCGGTATTTGAGTCCCAGACCAAAACCAAGTTGGGTTCTCAAGAAATTGAGCCGGGCGGCAAGTCCATGCGGGCATTCATCAACGATTTTCTCAAAGATAAGCTCGATAACTACCTGCACCGCAACCCAGATGTCGCCGAAATCATTGAAAAGAAAATCAAGCAATCCGAGCGCGAGCGCAAAGATTTAGCGGGCATTCGTAAACTTGCCCGTGACCGCTCCAAAAAAGCGAGCTTACACAACAAAAAGCTGCGCGATTGCCGCACGCACCTCACCGACCTCAAAGACCAGCGCAGAGAAGACACCACGCTGTTTATCACCGAAGGAGACTCCGCGAGTGGTTCGATCACGAAATCCAGAGATGTCAATACGCAGGCGGTTTTCTCGCTTCGTGGTAAGCCGCTCAATTGCTACGGACTCACCAAAAAGGTTGTTTACGAAAACGAAGAATTCAACCTGATTCAAGCGGCCCTAGACATCGAAGAAGACATGGACAACCTGCGCTACAACCGCATTGTCATTGCCACCGATGCCGATGTCGACGGGATGCACATTCGCATGCTCTTGCTCACGTTTTTCTTGCAGTTTTTCCCGGATCTCGTCAAGCGCAACCATGTATACGTGCTGCAAACACCACTTTTCAGGGTGCGCAATAAAAAGAAAACGATTTATTGTTATTCCGAAGACGAACGCCGCGCCGCAATGGCTGAGCTCGGCAAAAATCCGGAAATCACGCGCTTTAAGGGCTTGGGTGAAATCTCGCCAGACGAATTCATTCACTTCATTGGCGAAGACATCCGTCTAGAACCAGTGATCCTGACCAAAGACGCCTCTATTGATTCCATCTTATCCTATTTTATGGGCAAGAACACCCCAGAAAGGCAAGATTTCATCATCGACAACTTGCGCGTCGAAAAAGACCTACCCGAAACCCCAGCGGCCGATACTACAGAAGAAGCACCAACCACCGAATTAGCATCTTAATATGGCAGAAGACGAAATCGAAGACCAAATGCCACAAGAAGAAAGCGGGCATAATCCATTTGAAAAACAGCACGTGGACGACAAAATTGTCCCGCTCAATGGCTTGTACCAAAGTTGGTTCCTTGATTACGCAAGTTATGTCATCTTGGAGCGCGCGGTACCAAGTCTCTACGACGGCCTCAAGCCAGTTCAGCGCCGCATTTTGCACTCCATGCGCGAGATGGAAGACGGGCGCTACAACAAGGTGGCCAACATCATCGGCAACACCATGAAATACCACCCGCACGGCGATGCCTCTATCGGCGACGCTTTGGTGCAAATTGGTCAAAAAGACCTCATGATTGACTGCCAAGGAAACTGGGGCAACAC
>JBFYPV010000026.1:0-3230 GCA_041303085.1 Crocinitomicaceae bacterium | reverse complement strand
CTACGACAACCCAGCAATGCGCAAAGAAATGATTGCTTGCATGGAATACTGGGTCCGCGATTTCAATATCGATGGCTACCGCTGCGACGTCGCAGGATGGGTGCCTATGGACTTCTGGAACTCCGCGCGCGCTGCCTTGGATCAAATTAAGCCTGTCTTTATGTTGGCCGAAGCAGAGGGCAAAGAGCTTTACTCCGCTTTTGAAATGACCTACGGTTGGGAGTTTCACCACATTTTAAATGATGTCGCCAAAGGAAAGAAAAACGCCGCTGACGTGCAATCGTATTTTGAGCGCATGCAACTTCCGGCAGGTGCCTTCCACATGAACTTTACCTCTAACCACGACGAAAACTCTTGGAACGGTACCGAAATGGAACGCATGGGCGAGGCGCGCTTTGCCATGGCTGTAATGGCTGCCACCATTCAAGGCATGCCTTTGGTGTACAACGGTCAAGAAACGTCTTTAGACCGTCGCTTGAAATTCTTCGACAAAGACAGCATCAACTGGGATAAAATGGACCTCGTCGATTTCTACACCCGCTTATTAAGCCTTCACCAAAGAAATCCTGCACTTGCTGTAGGTCTTCAACAATCAGCACCAAAGTTCCTAAGCACGAAAGAGCAAAAAGATTTGTTGATCTATACCCGTGAGCAAGGTGATTCAAAGGTTTTGGTTGTCATCAACTTGAGCGAGCAGGCTAAAAAAGTTACTTTGAGCGCTGCTGCGGCCGGAACCTACACGAATCTTTTCACCAATAAAAAAGAGATTTTAAAAGGCAAACAAGTGCTGACGCTTGCTCCTTGGGGCTACGCGGTCTATGTGCGCTAAATCCTACTGACTTTTTGAGCCATGCAAACTAAACCTACTCTTTCGTTTTGGCAAATTTGGAACATGAGCTTTGGCTTCATGGGTATCCAATTTGGTTTTGCCCTCCAAGGCGGCTATATGTCGCGCATTTTTCAGACGCTCGGCGCTACACCTGATGAAATTCCAGGCTTGTGGATTGCAGCCCCGCTCACGGGTTTAATTGTACAGCCAATCATCGGTTTTCTTTCTGACCGCACGTGGTCGGTGCGTTTTGGCCGCCGCAAGCCCTACTTTTTAATTGGGGCCATCCTCAGTTCACTGGCGCTCTTTTTTGTGCCGTATTCTCCAACACTTTGGATCGCAGCGGGCTTCCTCTGGATGCTCGACGCTTCTATCAACATCAGTATGGAGCCTTTTCGTGCGCTCGTTGCCGACAAACTACCAGAATCTCAGCGTTCTTATGGTTTTATTTTGCAGACACTCATAATCGGTATAGGTACTTGGGTTGCTTCTAATTTACCTTGGATGGTTTCCAAACTAGGTTTCTATGAAGATGCTGCTGCCAAAGGCATTCCGATGAACGTAAAAGTGGCTTTTGCCATTGGTGCGGTAGTCTTCCTTGGCAGTATTTTATATACCATCTTTACAACAACAGAGTATCCGCCTTCAGATGAAGAAGCTTTTGAAAAAGAAAAGAAAAACACCAATTTCATCAAAGATTTTTGGAGTTCGGTGACCAGTATGTCGCCCACCATGCTCAAGTTAGGCCTCATTCAATTTTTCAGTTGGTTTGCCTTCTTTACCATGTGGAGTATGGCCACGCCTGCGCTCACTGCAAGCGTTTACAACGCACCTGCACCTACAGCAAACAGCGCCAACTTTGAGCAACTGAATCAAGCGTATCAAGTTGCTGCCGATTCAGTGGGCTCCAATATGGGTATTTATGGCCTCAGTTCCATGCTTTTTGCACTGGCCCTAACTTTTTATGCAGCTAAATACAGTGTCAACCGCAAATGGGTGCATTTAGTCTCGTTAGTGGCTGGTGGAGTTGGGTTTATCCTGATGGGTTTCATCCCGAGCCCAGATTACCTGTGGCTATGTTTTGCGCTCATCGGCTTTGCTTGGGGTAGTATTTTATCAATGCCTTACGCCATGCTTTCGAGCACCGTAGATGAAAACAAAATGGGCCTCATGATGGGCTTGTTCAATATGTTTATCGTGATTCCTCAAATTATTGCAGCTTTAGGTGGTGTCAATACGCTTTCCAAAATATTTGGAGACAGCCCAATTGCACCAATGCTTTTAGCAGGTTCGTCGCTTGTGTTGGCGGGCTTACTCAATTTGATTCTTACCGATAAGCAAATCACGCGTGGATAACATGAAAGCTTTTTTATTCGACCTCGACGGCGTCTTGGTCAGCACCGAACACAACCACTTTTTGGCGTGGCAACGCTGTGCACATTCGCTAGACATCGCCTTTAGCGAAAAAGAGAATGAACTCTTGAAAGGGGTGAGCCGTGCCGATTCCCTCAAAAAAATTCTAGAGTTAGGAGCAAAGACCATTTCTGAAGCCGAATTTGAGGCTTTATTGAAGAGTAAAAACGATTTTTACCTCGAGTCTATCCAAGATTTGAATCAAGAAAACTTACTTCCTGGCGTCTTGAACCTCCTCGAACAAGCCAAAGCAAAAGGAATCCGCTTGGGCGTTGGCTCTTCGAGTAAGAATGCCAATTTTATTTTAGATAAACTCCATATCCGAAATTATTTTGAGGTGGTGATCGACGGAAACGGCGTCAAAGACCCCAAGCCGCATCCCGAAGTTTTCTTAAACGGCGCCAGTGCATTGGGTCTTGATCCTTCGGTATGCATGGTTTTTGAAGATGCCGCTTCCGGCATAGCCGCCGCAAAAGCAGGCGGTTTTACAGCTGTTGGGGTAGGTAACCCTCACATTGCAGACATAGCAGATATTTATTTGAACGATTTGACCGAATTTAGAGTAGAGCAATATGCGTAATTTATTTGAAATTGATCCTTGGAAGATCATCGAAAGCAAATTTGACCAGAGTAAGCAACAACAAGCCGAAAGTATTTTCAGTATCGGCAATGGTTCTTTTGGCCAGCGCGCCAATTTTGAAGAAAAATACAGCGGACCTTCTTTGCAAGGTAGCTACATTGGTGGCGTTTACTACCCAGACAAAACACGCGTTGGTTGGTGGAAAAACGGCTACCCAGAATATTTTGCCAAAGTTGTGAATTCCACCAACTGGATTGGCATAGACATCAGCATCGACGGCGAACAACTCGATTTGAACAGCCAGCAAGTGAAGTACTTTCACCGAGAGCTGGACATGCAAAACGGTTTGCTCAAAAGAACAGTACGCGTTGTGTTTGGCAGCGGAAAAGAACTCGAAATCGAGAGCAT
>JBFYPV010000025.1:0-2764 GCA_041303085.1 Crocinitomicaceae bacterium | reverse complement strand
ATCCATGTCAATGGTCAGCCGGTAAAGCAAAATTACCGCGTCAAACCGGGTGACGAAATCGCAATTGTACTGCCGTATCCGGTCCGAGAAATCGAACTCATTGCCCAGGATATTCCGATAGATGTGGCATACGAAGACGACGATTTGTTGGTCGTAAATAAAGCAGCTAACATGGTGGTGCATCCGGGCTACGGCAATTATTCGGGCACGCTCGTCAATGCACTCGTTTTTCATTTTGATCATTTGCCTACGCGCCCCAAAGACTATTTTGGCAGGCCGGGCTTAGTTCACCGCATAGACAAACACACCACCGGATTGCTCGTTGTGGCCAAAACTGAAAATGCCCTCAATGACTTAGCCAAGCAATTCTATGACCGCACCACAGAACGCCGCTATTACGCTTTGGCTTGGGGCGATATTGCCGAAGACGGCACTATAGAAGGACACATCGGCAGGTCGCTTAAAAACCGCAAGGTCATGACTGTTTTTCCGGATGGCGCATACGGCAAACCGGCCATCACGCATTACAAAGTTTTGGAGCGTTTTGGCTACGTTACGCTCATCGAATGCAAACTCGAAACGGGTCGAACACACCAAATTCGTGCGCACATGCAATCAATTGGGCACCCATTGTTTAACGATTTGGAATACGGCGGCGACCGCATCTTGAAAGGCACTAAATCGTCGGCGTATGAAAAGTTTATGGTCAATAATTTTGCCCTGCTCCCCGGACAGGCCCTGCACGCCAAAACACTCGGTTTTATACAGCCGCGCACCAAAGAGTATTTAGAGTTTGATTCTGAGCTTCCTGAGGGTTTTCAGCGCTTATTGGAACGCTGGAGAACCTATTGTTCGGATTTTAAATAAAATTTCTCTATTTTTGCTTTCCTTGGTTCTTAACCAAGCTAAAACTACGCTTTATGAAACAACTATTCATTGCCGCTATTTTAACGCTCCTCACAGCATCGGTAAGCTTTTCACAAAACGCTCCCGATCCAAAATTCGTGCGCCAAGCCAACGAAGTCTTCATCTCTGGCAATTACTTTGAAGCCATTAACGTCTGTCAAGATGCCTACAAAAAGTTAGGTGCTCGCGGTTCTTTGCGTCAAAAAGGCGATATGGCCTTTAAAATCGCTGAATCTTACCGCGCACTCGAAATCTTCGACAAAGCAAACGATTGGTACGGTACCTGTATCGAACTCAAGTATTTCGACGTTGTTCCAGAAGTATACTACTACAAAGGCGACATGCAGCGCATGATGAAAGACTTTGACAACGCCATCAAAAGCTACCGCGAATACAAGCGCATTGCGCCTAAGTCTCGCACCAAAGAAGTAGACGATGCCATCATGGCTTGTGAAAAATACAAAGACTTTGATGAGTTCGAAACTTCCAAATTGGTCGTGAAGCCAGAAGTCAAAATCAATACCAAGCAAATGGATATGGCGCCTACCTTCATGGACAAAAAAGGTAAAGTCATTGTTTTCAGCTCTTCCCGTGACGAAAGTACTGGCGCACAACGCGACCCCATTTCTGGTGAAAAATACATGGACCTCTACATCGCAGAATACGATGTGAACGGCAACCCAACAAATGTAAAATCTCTCGACACTAAAGGTGTGGTCAACACCACCCAAAACGAAGGATCAGCAACTTTTGATTCAAAGCGCAAAAACATCTATTTCACGCGTTGCCCTAACGCAGAAAAAATGGATTTAGGCTGTGAAATCTGGACAGCTGTCATGAACGGCGAAGATTTCGACGATCCGCGCAAAATCTCTTTAACAATTTCCGACACCATTTCTGTTGGGCACCCATGCTTGTCTCCAGACGACCAAATGCTCATTTTTGCATCAGACATGAAGCAAAGCCCGAACGGCGAAAAATCTTTTGGTGGCCGCGACCTCTGGTATGTGAATTTTGACAAACGCACCAAAATGTGGGATTCCGTTCCACACAACATGGGCGCCATGTTCAATACCGCTGGTAACGAACTCTTCCCATCCATCGGACCAAATGGCCAACTCTATTTTGCATCGGACGGCTTGCCAGGAATCGGCGGTCTTGACCTTTTTGTTGCAGAGCAAGTAGCTGGCGAAAACAAATGGACTGGCGTCAAAAACATGGGTTACCCTTTCAACTCACAAGGCAATGACTACGCCATGTCTGATTTCGACGGCAAGTCTGGTTTCTTTACTTCTGAGCGCAAAACCACTAGCAACCAAGAATACGCACCAGATATCTGGAGCTTCACTACACCTCCAAACCTTTTTGATTTGCGCGTGACCGTCTATGAGTCAGGTAAAAAATCTAAGAAATTAGCTGGTGCAAAAGTTTACGTAACGGTTTCCGATGGCACGAGCTGGGAAGGTGTTACCGATGCAAAAGGCAAAATCATCTGGAAAGAGCGTCCAGACAAAAAAGGACGTTATATCTTAACAGGTAAAGAATATACCCTCAAAGCAGAGAAAGAAGGTTTCTACGAAGACAAAAAAGGCGCCAAAATCTCTACACTTGGAATGGACCAAAGCCAAAGCTTCTTGATCGAGATGCCGTTGTTGCCGGTTGGCATCATCCGCACACCTGAAATTCGCTACGTATTTGACCAATGGGTGTTTATCAACGACGCAACTTGTATGTCCCTAGACTCCCTTAAGTTCTTAGACAGCATGCTCAAAGAATACCCGAACATCACCATCGACTTGTTCTCACACACCGATGCACGTGGTGGCGACGCACGCAACCAAATGCTTTCTGAAAACCG
>JBFYPV010000024.1:0-8268 GCA_041303085.1 Crocinitomicaceae bacterium | reverse complement strand
CAGGGCAAAAAGTAACAGGTGCAATACTCACCGTAGGGCTAGGCGCAACGGTAACGGTGCCTGATGTACTCAAAGACGCGCAGCCATTGAGCGTATATACGACACTATAAGTGCTGTTGGTAGTTGGGCTCACGCTGATTGAGCTCGTTGTTTGGCCGCCGGGGCTCCACAAGAAAGTTCCTCCGGCAGTAGCAGGGGTAGCGGTTAACGTAGCTGTTTGTCCTGCACAAATACTTGGGCTGTTCACGCTGACGCCTGGAGGCGTGCCGATGGTGACGGTAACTTGGTCTTGGTTGGTACAGCCATTTGCAGAAGCACTTAGCGTGTAGGTTGTGGTTGTAGTTGGTGTTGCTGTTGTGCTGAGGGTGTTTGTGCTTGACAAAGTTGCACCGGGGCTCCAGGTAACGCTAGGCGTAACGGTACCTGCACAACCTGTTATAGGAACGCTTACTGTTTGCCCTCCAGTTAAGATAGCCAAGCCCCCACTAATAGATGTTCCGGTGAGTCCACCACAAAGAATGTTATAGCCTGCTACATTGGAGTTAGAAGGTCCTTGCGTTTCTAAGTTGAATGTGTAAGGTGGGTTGGATGGGTTGCTAATTGTAATGGTGTTGTTTGAGCCCGCAGTGTATGGCCCGCCTGAAGCGAGGACCGTTCCTAAAGCATTGGTCATGGTCCAGGTAGTTTCGTCTAGGTTACTTCCGCTAAAAAGATTCACAGTGATATCACCAGTAAAGCCACCAGATGCACTGGCTGTTCCGTTCAGGACTGTTGACGTTTGCCCGCCGCAGAGTGTTACGTCAGGGCCGGCATTTACCGTCGGCAATGGATTGACGTATACCGTGACTTGGTCTTGACCCGAACAAGCGCCTTGGGTGGCTGTAAGTGTATAGGTTGTTGTAGTTGTTGGGCTCGCAGTTGGGTTCAGGATGGTGGTTGAGCTCAAGGCGGTTGCCGGGCTCCAGGTGTAAGTGAGCGGTAAAGTACTGGTGCCGCCAGTGGTGCCGCAGTTCGCTACAGAAATGGTGGTGGAGTTACAGGGCCCAACAGATCCAGAGGCCACGCTTGTGCCGTTACAGGTGATGTTGTAGTTGGCGGTGTTGTCGCAGATGGTACCGAGTGTTTCGAGGTAAAAACTGTAAGGCCCTGTGCCAGGGGTTGCAACTGTAATGGTATTGGTAGAGCCTAAAGCATAGGGCCCACCAGATCCAACTTGTGTACCGCCGGCGTTTGTGAGTGTCCAGGAAACCATGTCTAGCCAACCTGAGCTGCTGATCGTGACAACCATAGTGCCGCCGCTCGAGCCCGTACCGCCGCCAGTGCCTGCCGTAGCAGATCCAGACAATTGACCGCTTGCACCTGCACAAATATAGACATCTGGACCAGCATTAACCACTGGGTTTGAGCAAGGTGGTGTAGGGCAGCTTACTGAATACGACATGGAAGCGGAACCAGCAAGTGGCGAACAAACAAATTGAGTAAGTTGAATACTGTATGACCCGGTGGCAGGGCAAGTCCAGACTGCGTTTGTTTGCAGACCACATTGGTCGTCCCAACCTTGGACCAAGGTAACAGATGAATTGTAAATGCGCAGATAGGTATCTACAGAACTAAGCCCGCAAGTGGTAAAAGTGTAAGTACAGCCAGCAGTGCCTGTAAAAGTAAATACAGGAGCTGTTCCGGCAGGGAAGGAGGCGGTGGTTTGTGCAGTGCTTGTTGGTGTAATAGCGGTTGTACTCGTGGCAGTTGTACAATACTGCGCACGCGAATTAAAAACCAAGGCAAGCAAAAGCCCAACAAAGGCGATGTAGCGCATTTTTGAGTAGTAGTGTTTCGTTAGTTTAGTTTTAGCTTGCTAAATTTAGCAATATCAAAACGAAATACCAACTAATGCGTTGCCTTTTAGACAAATAAAAAAGGCTTCCGAAGAAGCCTTAATTTAAAATTCAAAAGTGTCCATGAACTTAGTGGTAAAATTACCGGCATTGAAGTCCGGGTTTTCCATGAGTTTCTGGTGGAATGGTATAGTGGTTTTCACACCTCCAATAACGTATTCATTTAAGGCGCGTTTCATTTTCAAAATGGCTTCTTCGCGCGTTTGTGCCACTACAATGAGTTTAGAAATCATAGAATCGTAGTAAGGCGGAATGGAGTATCCTGCGTATACGTGAGCGTCTATGCGCACACCATGGCCACCAGGGCAGTGGTAGTCTGTGATTTTACCCGGGCTCGGACGAAAGTCTGCGTACGGATCTTCGGCATTGATGCGACACTGAATAGCGTGCATTGTAGGGTAGTAATTTTTACCGGAGATTTTCTCTCCAGCTGCAATTTTGATTTGCTCTTTGATGAGGTCAAAATTGATGACTTCTTCTGTGATGGTATGCTCAACTTGGATACGTGTGTTCATTTCCATGAAGTAGAAGTCGCGGTTTTTGTCTACCAAAAATTCGACAGTTCCAACGCCTTCATAGCGCACAGCTTTCGCAGCTTTGATAGCAGCTTCGCCCATTCTTTCGCGGAGTTCGTCGGTCATGAATGGCGAAGGTGTTTCTTCAACAAGCTTTTGATGGCGTCTTTGAATGGAGCAGTCGCGCTCTGAGAGGTGACAAGCGTTTCCGTATTGGTCACCGGCAATTTGGATCTCGATGTGGCGTGGCTCTTCGATGAACTTCTCCATGTAGATGCCGTCGTTTCCAAATGCTGCTGCAGCTTCTTGACGAGCGGAATCCCAGGCTGCTTCCATTTCGTCTTTTTTCCAGACGATGCGCATTCCTTTTCCACCACCACCTGCGGTAGCTTTCAAGATCACTGGGTACTTCACTACTTCTGCCGTTACAAAGGCATCGTCTAAATCTTTTAACAAGCCTTTAGAACCTGGTATGCAAGGCACGCCAGCTGCAATCATTGTGGCTTTGGCTGTAGCTTTGTCTCCCATTCCGGCAATTTGCTCAGGGAGTGCACCGATGAATTTGATGCCGTGCTCCTGACAAACTTTAGAAAACTTTTCGTTTTCAGACAAGAATCCGTAGCCAGGATGGATGGCATCGGCGTTCGTGATTTCGGCCGCAGCGATAATGTTGGGGATGCTCAAATAAGACAGTGCACTGGTTGGAGGGCCAATACAAACTGCTTCGTCTGCAAAGCGAACGGGCAGGCTGTCTTTGTCGGCGGTTGAATAAACGGCCACCGTCTTGATGCCCATTTCTTTACAGGTGCGAATCACGCGCAGCGCAATTTCGCCGCGATTGGCAATCAATATTTTTTTAAACATGTTTTGGTTTTTATGCTGGATCAACCAAGAATAATGGTTGGTCGTAATCTACAGGACTAGCGTTGTCTACGAGTACTTTCACGATTTTACCAGAGATTTCGGCCTCAATTTCATTGAACGTTTTCATGGCTTCAATGATACAAACTTTGTCTCCGCTTTGGATGGTGTCTCCGACATTGACAAAAGCATCTTTATCTGGCCCTGGTGTACGATAAAAAGTACCGATCATTGGTGATTTGACAGTGATGTATTTGCTGTCATCGGAGTTGTTGGTTTCTGTGCTTGCAGGCGCAGCGCTTGGTGCAACTGGTGCAGGTGCAGCAGCAACTGGTGCAGCTACCATTGGTGCAGCTTGGTACATGATTGGCTCAGACTGACTTCCTTTAATGGAAATACGAAAACCTTCTCTTTCGATTTCAACTTTGCCGAGTCCGGATTTGGACACCAATTTGATGAGGTCTTTGATTTCTTCTAAATTCATGGTATAATTTTTTTCAAAGTTAATTTAATTATGAATTGTAGGCCCATTTGAGGTAAATAGCTCCCCAAGTAAAGCCGCCGCCAAAGGCAGAAAGGATGAGCACGTCGCCTTTTTTAAGTTGGCTTTCGTAATCCCATAAGCAAAGCGGTAAAGTACCAGCGGTGGTGTTGCCATAACGCTGGATATTGATCATTACTTTTTCTTTGGTGAGGCCCATGCGGTTTGCTGTAGCATCAATGATACGCAGATTCGCTTGGTGCGGAACCAACCAACTGACGTCGTCACTGGTTAAGTTATTGCGCTCCATGATTTCAGCAGAGACATCTGCCATGTTGGTTACGGCAAATTTGAAAACAGCTTGTCCTTCTTGCTTGACGTAATGCATGCGATTTTCAACGGTTTCTATCGAGGCTGGCATAGCCGAGCCACCGGCAGGTTGTTGCAAATATTGTCGGCCTGCACCATCGCTGCGCAAGATGAAGTCCATAACGCCATTGCCTTCTTCGTTTGGCTCGAGCAACACGGCACCAGCGCCGTCGCCGAAGATGACACAGGTGGTGCGGTCTTGGTAGTCGATAATAGAGGTCATTTTATCGACGCCAATAACGATTACTTTTTTGTGCTTACCTGACTCAATAAATTGCGATCCGGTAGAAAGGGCATATAAAAAGCCAGAACACGCCGCATTGACATCATAACTCCAGGCGTTTTTCATGCCTACTTTGTCACAGACAATATTTGCTGTGCTCGGAAAAGGATGGTCAGGGGTAACGGTTCCAACAATAACTAATTCGATTTCGAGGGGGTCGATGCCTTTTTTCTCGAGTAAAGCTTTGACCGCAGTAGCAGCCATATCAGAACTCGCGCCATCTTTCATGATGCGGCGTTCTTTGATACCAGTTCGGGAAGTGATCCACTCATCGGAAGTATCTACCAACTTGGCTAAATCTTCGTTTGATAAGATGTGTTCTGGCACATAGCCTTGAACAGCGGTAATAGCAGCGGTAATTTTACCCATGTTAGTTAAAAGCTTCGTTAATTTTTTCTGTCAGGTTTGAACTCACTACATCATGTGCGTGCAGCAACATGTTTTTTACAGCGATATCATTGGAGATGCCGTGGCCGATAATGGCGTTGCCTTTGACACCGAGAACAGGTGTGCCTCCGTAGTTTTCGTAATTGAAGCGGTCAAAATAGTCGTCTTTGATACCGCGTAGTTTCATTAAATTAAAGATGCCCTCCGCCTCTTTGAGGACAATATTGCCCGTAAATCCGTCGCAAACAATGACATCGGCCACACCCGTAAAGAGGTCGCGACCTTCGATGTTGCCGGTAAAGTTCAATTCGTCGGATTCTGCTAGTAATTTATAAGTAGCAATTGATAGCAGGTTGCCTTTGGAGTCTTCCTCGCCAATATTGAGCAAGGCTACTTTAGGGTTTTCTATGCCCAATACATTTGCGGCGTAAACAGATCCGAGCACCGCAAATTGATAAAGCACGTCAGATTTGCAATCTGCGTTTGAACCGACGTCTAGTAAAAGTGATTTACCACCGTCAATGTTTGGTAAAGTAGAGGTGATACACGGACGAATGACACCTGGAACGGTGTTGAGTTTGTACATAGAACCCACGAGCATTGCACCTGTATTGCCATTGCTGGCAAATACATCGATGAGCCCTTTGGCAAGCATTTCAAAACCTACAGCAATGGAGCTATTGGGTTTTTTCGGAAGCGCTCGGGTTGGGTGGTCATGGTAGGTGATGACTTCAGGAGCATGTACAATTTCGAAAAGCTCGGCGCTTTGAGCGCGGCTGGCTAATTCTTTTTGAATAACGAGTTCGTCACCGAACAAAACAATAGTGACATCATTACCCAAAACTTGTTTGGCTAATAATGCACCATCAATTGTCGCTTGCGGAGCGAAATCGCCACCGGAGACATCAAGCCCAATCTTCATGGGAGAAAATTAGAGCTTACTGAACCTCCTCTACGGAGTCAGTGGTTTTCTCAGCTACAACTTTTCCTTTGTAGTAAAGTTTGCCTTCATGCCAGTGTGCATGGTGAAACAAGTGTGGTTGTCCTGTTGTAGGGCAAGTAGCTACGTTGTTAGCAGTCGCTTTCTTGTGAGTTCTACGTTTGTCACGACGTGTGGTCGATATTCTGCGTTTAGGATGCGCCATTTTTGTTAATTTATATCTATTTAATTTAAATTCTTAAGTGCAGACCACCGTGGGTCTATGTCGTCTTCATCGGGTTTTGAATCGGAAGAAGGTTGTTGGTATTTGTTGATCAATTCCACCATTTCTTCATTGCATTCGCCTTCTTCGTGTACCATTTTGGCAGGTAAAGAAAGACTAATTAGCTCATACAGTGGCTGAGTGAGGTCGATTTGATAGCTTTCAGGAGCAATAACAATGAGGTTTTCGTCTTCGGATTCTTCTTCTCCAAATGTGTAGTAGAGCGTGAATTCTCCGTCGATTTCCTCCGTAAGGGGCTCCGTGCAGCGATCGCAATCAGTAAAGATAAAACCGACCACGCCTAAGTTGGCGATGAGCATGGTTTCCTTCTTTTCTAACTCGAGGTAGGCAGTGAGCCGACCGTTTTCGATGAGCGAATAAGGCAATGATTCAAAGAACGATTTGTCAATGTCAAATTCAAACTCGTGGAGCCCTAGCTTTAAGCCTACAAAGGTTATGGCGAATGGACTTTTCATGCTGAATATTTCACTGACGAAAACGAAAGGGCAAAATTAAGGATTTATTTTGGATTTTTAAAATCAGTCGGCACGTTCTTGTTCCTTCTTCGCTTTTTCATCCTTAGAAAAAGCCAACGGATTGGCATGAATTTCTTTAAAAACCTTTCTTTTTCGGTAGATATCTA
This sequence comes from Crocinitomicaceae bacterium, assembly GCA_041303085.1. Taxonomy (GTDB): domain Bacteria; phylum Bacteroidota; class Bacteroidia; order Flavobacteriales_D; family Crocinitomicaceae; genus UBA952. The sequence goes on along the minus strand of JBFYPV010000024.1, from coordinate 1,632 downwards.
CTGCTAAAAAGATGGCGCTGCGCAGGCTTTGTTCGTCGGCGAGCATTTTGCCAGCGATGTCAAAAGCAGTGCCGTGATCTGGGCTGGTGCGCACAATTGGCAGGCCAGCTGTGAAGTTCACGCCGTCGTCAAAGCACAATGCTTTAAATGCAGCCAAACCTTGGTCGTGGTACATGGCGAGCACGCCGTCAAATTGTTGGCGCAGCGGCGAACCAAAGAAACCATCGGCTGGGTAGGGCCCAAAGGCTAAAATCCCTTTTTGTTTGGCGGCTTGAATAGCTGGAATAATGGTTTGTTGTTCTTCTTCGCCAATTTTGCCGTTTTCACCGGCGTGTGGGTTGAGTCCGAATACAGCGATTCTTGGCCTGATGAGTCCGAAATCTTTTTTGAGACTTTGCTCGAAGGCTTCGATTTTGGAGACAATCAGGTCTTTTTTCAACTGGCTTGAAATGTCCTTGACCGGAATGTGGGTGGTCACGAGCGCCACGCGCAAATTGCCAGACACGAGTACCATGAGCGCCTCTTTAGCGCCAGACATTTCTGCGAGGTATTCAGTGTGGCCCGGAAAGTTGAACCCTGCTTTTGCTACATTTTCTTTGGAGAAAGGAGCGGTTACCAGCACGTCAATTTTGCCCTCTGCTAAATCTTTGGTGGCGGCTTCGAGTGATAAAAGCGCGTATTTCCCGCCGTTGGCGTTTGAGACCCCAGGTTCAATTTCTACTTCGTCTTGCCAAACATTGATGATATTGACTTTTTTGGAGTTGATTTCAGCAGCACTTTTGCAAGTAGCGTAACTGAACTCGTGTAAATTGAGTTGTTTTTTGTAGTGCGAAATGACTTTGTTGGAGCCGTAGACCACCGGGATAATATCCGTTAAAATGCGGTTGTCATGAAGGGCTTTGACGATGATTTCAGGACCAACGCCATTGATGTCGCCTAAAGTAATACCGACTTTGATCAGGGCTTTGTTGGACTGTTCTTTGTCCTTTACCTCTTTATCTTTGGTTTCTTTTTCCATTAAATGTTGTTCGTTTTAAGAAAGTGGTAAAGCAAACGGATGCCGGCGCCTGTTCCGCCCTCGCCTTTGTAGTTTTCAGGGGCATCTAGCCAAGCTGGCCCAGCGATATCCATGTGGATATAAGGTGCTTCTACGAAATGCTCTAAGAATTTTCCGGCTGAAATCATGCCGGCGTTTGGCCCGCCAATATTTTTGAGGTCGGCAATTTTGGACTTCATGTGTTTTTTGTAGTCGTCCCAGAAAGGGAAGCGAACCACGCGCTCGTGAACGGCAGTGGCACTTTTCTCGAGGTTTTCAAAGATGCTGTCCGCTGCGTTGCCCATCACGATGCTCGCTTCGGTGCCAATTGCACGAAGGGCCGCGCCGGTGAGTGTGGCTGCGTCAATGACAAGTGCAGGCTTGAATTTTTTGGAGTAAGCCAAGGCGTCAGCGAGGATCATGCGGCCCTCTGCGTCGGTATTGAGTACCTCAACGGTAGTACCGTCAAACATGGTAATGACATCGCCTGGCGCATACGCGTTGCCACCCGGACGGTTGTCTGTGGCGGGCAAGAGCGCTACAATATGCACTGGTAATTTTTGCAAAGCCGCTAAATAAACAACAGCTGCCATGGT
>JBFYPV010000023.1:0-3489 GCA_041303085.1 Crocinitomicaceae bacterium | reverse complement strand
CCGCAACGGTGGGTAGGGTAGGTGCATTTCATTACCTGCATACTAATTTGGCGCTACCGCGTAAATATGCGCGCAAGAAAGCGCCTAAAAGCATTACTGTTTGTTGGGATGTCTCTGCTTCTAGGTCACAAGCGCAACTCGACAAAGAACAAGCACTTTTGGCGTCGTACCTCAGATGGATGAAGAAGGGCAAATTGGAACTCGTTATTTTTGCCCATCAAGTGCTGGATCGCAAACAATTCGCAATCGTCAATGGAGAAGTAGCCGAACTGAAGCACATTTTGAAGCAACAGCATTACGACGGCGCTTCATCGCTTTCTTGCCTGCATTTTGGGAGGTATCAGGGAGAAGAAATTTTACTTTTTTCAGATGGCCTGCATACCTTGGGCCAACAAGTAAATAGAAAAGGGAATGTGCCAATTTACCCAGTTGTATCGAGTCAGGTGGCAGACAAGGGGCTGCTCAGGCAGTTGGCCGAACAATCAAACGGAGAGGTTCTTGATTTGACTGGCCAAAGTGTAGCGGTTTCTGTGAAATACCTCAAGCGGTCTTATCTTCAGTTTTTAGGTTTCAAGGAAGAAAATACTGCACTAGAATATTATTGCACACCACTTGCCGCCCAAAGCCAACGCATAATGGTAAGTGTCAAAGCGCCAGTTGGCATCAAGCAGTTGACGGCTCAATTTGGGCTTTCTTCCAAAAAAGTACTCGCTGAGCAAACCGTAAAGTGGCGCAAAGACGAACTTTCAAAAAGTGCGCAAACACAAGCCAAGCGCTGGGCCATGGCTAAAATCCAAAAATTAGAGGAACAGCCTCAGGTTTTTCAAAAAGAGATTTGTGCGTTGGGCTTACAATACAACTTGGCGAGTTCTGCCAGTTCATTATTGGTGCTCGACTCCCTTTCTGACTACCTGACCTACCGCATCGTGCCGCCCCTCTCCATGAGAAAAGCGTATTTTAAGGCCGTTTCTAAGCTCAGAACAGACGAAGTGAAAACCAGGCAACAACACCTCAAACGCATCAAAAAAGAGTGGAAAGCATATCAAAATTGGTACTGGAAGAAACCTCATAAACCCAAGAAACCCAATAAGCAAGACCAAACGGTAGAGGCAAACTTTACTATTGGTTCAGTAGAGGTGACAGGTGACCTAGAAGAGGCAGAGCCACCAGCACCACCACCTGCAACAGCGCAAGTCGGTCAAGTTACTCAAAATGAAAATGTACAACTGAGTCTTTCAACGACAGGGGCTACGTCTTACAATTGGTCGCCATCTATCGCAGAACCAGTACATGGTTTTGATTCAGATGCTTCGTTCACCTCAGGTACCTATCGTGTGGCACTGAGCGCAAATGCAAATAGCACAGTACAATTTAGCCAAGCAGCTGCGGGTCCGAGGATTAAAGTAGCTGGTTGGAATCCAAAGACACCCTATCTCAAAAGCCTGAGGTCTGTACCTACTGAACATGCTTATGAGCGCTACCTCAAACTGCGCGAGAAGTACGCGAGCCAACCCTCGTTCTACATCGATGTTTGCGATTATTTTCTACAAAAGAAGCAGCCCAAAGTTGCTATACGGATTTTGAGTAACCTGGCAGAAATGCAGCTCAAAGATGCAGCCTTGCTTCGCGTTTTTGCTCAAAAGCTGCTGCAATTGAAAGCGGAGAAGTTGGCCATTGAGGTTTTGAAGTCAGTTATCGATTTGCGTCCTGAAGAGCCACAATCTTACCGCGATTACGGTTTGGCCTTGGCAGAAATAGGCAGATATCATGAGGCCGTACAACAACTGTATAAAGTAGTGAAAAAAGACTACGATGGTCGTTTTGAAGGTATTCACTTAATTGCGCTCAACGAAATCAATCATTTGATAGCGCGGCATCCGAAGGAGATTAATACAAAGGATATTCCTGACTATTTCTTGGTTCAATTGCCCATGGACATCCGAATTGTACTCAATTGGGACGCCGACAACACCGATGTAGATTTATGGGTCACGGAGCCCAATCAAGAAAAATGCATGTACAGTTACAAACTCACCTCCAATGGCGGGCGTATTTCCAATGACTTCACGCAAGGTTATGGCCCAGAAGAGTATTTGATCCGCAAAGCTCCGAAAGGCACTTACCGCATTCAGGCACATTACTACGGGAACCACAGGCCATCTTTGAGTGGTAAAGCCATACTTACCGTACAGTTCTACCAAAATTATGGCACGCCTTATGAGGTCAAACGAGAAGTAACGAGGCGCTTGGCTTCTGTCGATGAAGAGCTAGACCTCGCTACTTTTGATTTCGATTGATGTTATTCTTTGATGAATTGCAAGAGGCCACTCTGACCTTCATCGTAAATTCCTAAGTAATAACTGCCTGCGGCAATTTTTGGACTCAGTTCAATGGTTTGTTTGACTTGTCCATTGTTAGATTTTAATTGAAAACTAGCAATGTGTTGTCCTTGCATATTGAAAAGTTTGGCTTCTAAACCAGCACTTTTACAGCCGTCGAGTTGAATTTCAAAAACACCGTTATTTGGATTCGGATACAGCGAAATCATTTGAAAGCTGAGTTCAGATAAACTAGAGGTATTGACAGTAACTTCAATGGAGGTGATACAGCCATTGTTGTCTTTGACATAACAGGTGTAGGTGCCGATAGCTAAGCTAGCAAAGAAAGATCCTGAATAAAAAGTTTGCCCATCCATCGAGTAGGTGTAAGGCGAATTACCACCGCTTGCAGAAAGCGCAATGGTGCCATCGTTGCCGTTTGATACCGTTGTACTTGCAGTAAGGTTCAGTGCAGTCGGTTCAGTAATGGTACTTGTAAAGCCTTGTTGGCAACCATTGGCGTCAATGGCCGTGAGGGTGTAAGATCCGGCAGGTAAATTTGAAAATACAGCACTACTCGTTACAGCACCACCATTAATAGCATACATATAAGGGCTTGTACCGCCGCTGACCTGGCAGTTGAGTGCGCCATCGCTTGCGCCGTTGCAACTGATCATGGTTGGGATCATGTTGACGCTTAACGGACTCGGCTGGGTCACGATATAAGTCAGGGTGGTGTAACAGCCATTCGCATCGATCACGCCAATGGTGTAGGTTCCTGCGCCTAAGTTGTTGAAAGTATTGCTCGCTTGGTCGGCGCCATTGTCGATAGAATAGCTGTAAGGTGCGGTGCCTCCTGATGGCGTGACCACCAAATTAGCTGTTTGTGCGCCTGCGCAGGCAATTGTGCTTGTCTGTACCACGCTAGCGGCAATTGTGGTTGTGGCGGCAACAGTAAATGAGCCAGAGACCGCACAACCTTGATTGTCAAATACGGTATAAGTATAGTTGCCCGCACCGAGGTTATTGAATGTGTTGGAGGTTTGAGCAGTAGCATTATCGATGGAATAGGTGTAAGGTCCGCTGTTGCCTGTAGCTTGAAGTTGCACAACGCCATTGCTCGCATTGCAACTTGGTTGTTGGCTGATCAAGGCATTGACTGAAACTGAGC
>JBFYPV010000022.1:0-3878 GCA_041303085.1 Crocinitomicaceae bacterium | reverse complement strand
TCAAGATAAGGCCAACGCGCAAAGCATCTTTATCGGCTTGTGTCCAGTTTTCAAAATCTTTGTCGGTGAGGTTCATGAGGTTCGGAAGCTCCGTTTTCCAGATTAAGTTGGCTGTTTTGGCGTCGCGGTTGTTGTAGCGAATAGCCGCCTCAATGAATTTGATACCCATTGGGTTTCTTGTAATGCTGCTATAAGATTCGCAAGCATCTAGAATTTCAGAGAGTGTTTCTGCGGTTTTGTCTTTGTTTTCGTTGCTGTAAACAATCGGATAGCCATCTTCATCTTCGAGGATATAACGCACGCCGTTGTTGAGTAGTTCCAGCTGAAAGCCGTTGAGCCACATTTTGTGAATCGGCATTTTGAAGACACCATTTTCGTCGCGCTCAATGGCTGTTGCACAAGCAGTGATGGCTTCTTCAAAAGGATCTTGGATCATCGGGTCTTTGAGGTCTTTGCGGTAAACGCCAAATAAACCTTTTGCCAAGAAGATGTATGGGGTAGGGTCATTGGCATATTTTTCTTTGACGGTGTAGTCGCCTGCGCGCTTTACCAATTTGATGAAGTTAGAATCTGCGTGTAACTGCGTGAGTTCGTCGAGGTTGTTGGTTACCGTAATGAAGTTGTCGTTGTCTACAGAAATATCGAATTCTTCTTCTTCGACTTCACCATTTTTGAGTGTTTTTTTAACGGAGTAGGTAACGTTGAGTGACACAGAATAGTTCCCCACACGCTTGAAGTTTACTTCAATGATATCACTTTTCTCGTCGCCTTTTGTGAAGTCCCAGTCTTTGCCTTTGACACCAGAGATCACCCATTCTGTACTTACTTTTTTAGTGCCAGCAGGTGTAAACATACTGCGCATCTCTACGGCAGTGTTTCCTCCTTTTTCGTCGTCGAGTGTAATGACGCGCTTGGATTCTTTTAAGAGGAGTGTCGGCTTTTGTGCCAAGAGTGAGCTACTGAAGATCAAACTAAAGATGGATAGCAAAAAAAGTTTCATTGGTAATGGTTTTAACATGTCGAATCAAAGGAATTCTCCTCGAAATTAATAAAATTTATTGATGGCTCTTGATCAAAAGGTGCAAGATTTCTTGGGCGGCCAATGCAATCTTTGTGCCAGGACCATAAATACCGAATACACCAGCCTTGAAAAGGTGTGCGTAATCTTGTTGTGGAATGACGCCTCCAGCTACTACCATGATGTCCGAACGCCCTTCGTTTTCTAAGGCTTCTATCACTGCAGGTACAAGCGTTTTGTGGCCTGCCGCAAGCGAAGAAACCCCCACAATATGCACGTCGTTTTCAATGGCTTGTTTGGCCGCTTCTTGAGGCGTTTGAAAGAGGGGCCCAATGTCTACATCAAAACCGATATCGGCAAATGAGCTGGCAATAACTTTAGCACCGCGGTCGTGCCCATCCTGACCCATTTTGGCTATCATGATGCGCGGTCTTCGGCCTTCTAGTTCGATAAATTCATCGAGTAGGGCCTTCGCTTGGATAAAATCTTTATCGTCCATAATTTCTTTTGCATAAACGCCGCTAATGCTCCTGATTTTAGCTTGGTAGCGGCCAAAAACCTCCTCCAAAGCATCGGAGATTTCGCCCAGCGTACAGCGCGCTTTGGCACAGCGAACCGCTATTTCCAGCAAATTCCCTTTGTCTTGCGCTGCCGTTTTCAATTCAGTCAACAACTGTGCGACTTCCTCTGCATTGCGCTGTGCTTTAATGTCTTGGAGCCTTGCGATCTGAGATTTTCTGACTTCCGTGTTGTCGACCTCTCGAATTTCAATTTGGCTTTCTTCGGAAGTTTGATAGCGATTGACGCCTACTATAATTTCATATCCAGCATCGATGCGCGCCTGTTTTTTGGCAGCGGCCTCTTCAATGCGCATTTTGGGTAAACCTGTCTCAATGGCCTTGGCCATGCCACCTAAGTTTTCGATTTCTGTGATCAGTTCCCAAGCTTCTTCGATGAGTTCTTGCGTGCGTTTTTCAACGGCCTCACTGCCTGCATACGGATCGATGAACTGCGTGATACCCGTTTCTTTTTGCAAGAAGATTTGCGTGTTGCGGGCTATTCTTGCCGAAAAATCGGTAGGAAGTGCAATGGCTTCATCTAAGGCATTGGTGTGTAAAGATTGCGTGCCACCTAAAACAGCCGATAGCGCTTCTAAACAAGTGCGTGCCACATTATTAAAAGGATCTTGCTCCGTCAAAGACCAACCCGATGTTTGACAATGGGTGCGCAGCGCAAGTGATTTACTGCTCTGCGGATTGAATTGTGCTACGAGTTTGGCCCACAACACACGTCCAGCTCTGAGCTTCGCTACTTCGGTGAGGTGATCCATGCCAATTGCCCAGAAAAAACTGAGTCGTGGTGCGAAGTCGTCTATGGCGAGTCCGGCATTGAGCCCCGTGCGGATATACTCCAAGCCATCGGCCAGCGTGTAAGCCAACTCAATTGCAGCGGTGGCACCGGCTTCATGCATGTGATAACCTGAGATGGAGATGGAATTGAATTTAGGCATATGAGCCGACGTGTAGGCGAAGATATCTGCAATGATGCGCATGGATGGCGCTGGCGGATAAATATATGTATTGCGCACCATGAATTCCTTGAGGATATCATTTTGAATGGTGCCGCTCAATTGTTCGGTAGACACACCTTGTTCGTGGGCACTCGCAATATAAAAGGCCATAATTGGCAATACGGCGCCGTTCATGGTCATCGAGACCGACATCTCTTGCAGCGGAATCTGGTCAAAGAGCATTTTCATGTCTTCGATGGAGTCGATGGCTACACCAGCTTTTCCGACGTCGCCAAGGACGCGTTCGTGGTCGGAGTCATAGCCGCGGTGGGTAGCCAAGTCAAAGGCAACACTGAGTCCTTTTTGACCTGCTGCCAAATTGCGGCGGTAAAAAGCGTTGGAGGCTTCTGCGGTAGAAAAACCAGCGTATTGCCTTATGGTCCAGGGTTTTGATAGATACATGGACGCGTAGGGTCCGCCCAAAAAAGGTGCTAAACCAGAGCGATACGTTTGCGGTTGTGCCTGATGGCTCTGGGCAGACCAATCGAGGTTGCGGTAAGATTTAAGTTCTTTTCTCGGCATCAGTTAGCGCTTTTTTCAAAAATTAAATACGGTAGATCTAAGGCTGTTGGGGTCTCAGCCCAACTGATTTTTGGCGTCTCAAACTCATTAGGGAAGGCATTGATGCCAATGAGTATTGTTTTCCCTGATTCAAAAAGTTCTGTGCGCAATTGGCGAGTTTGTAAAACCTGCGCACGCAAAATATCTTTGGCTGTTACCTGTTGCGCATCGAGCTCGCAAAGGAAGTTCCAGCTTTTTTCAGTGAGTTGCAAGGTGAGTTGCTCAATGGCATAAGCATTTTGCAAGGGGTCTTGAGGGCTTGAAAGGTGTGCTTCTTCACTCAACAGATTGGCAATATTCAAGGCCATGCGCTGACCAAAAGCACTCGGGCCTTCCGCGCTCAAGGTATCGTAAGGCTGAATGCACACAAATTGAGCGCCACCCATTACCGCGCTGAGCCCTTCTGTTGACAGCCGAAGCAGGTTGGTATATGGATCTTCCAGACTTTTATTGCAAAAGCCAGTTTTGGCAATAGGAATCAATTCAATTTGAACTTCGTGGATCTTAGCCAATTGTGTAACGAGGTGTTGCAGCGTTCTGAATTTGGCGATTTCTACTAAATATTCTTTGCCAACGCCCAGCTCAACATATAGGGTGAGGTTTTGTGTTTGTTCCTCGAGTAATTGTTGTAACTCAAATAAGCTATAAGCAAGTTCTGTACTGCAATTGGCGCCAATTTGTTGGATGTCAAAAGTGCTGATGAAATTTTTGGCAATACCATAACGATGT
>JBFYPV010000021.1:0-2973 GCA_041303085.1 Crocinitomicaceae bacterium | reverse complement strand
AAGAAATCAAGGTCTTGGATGGCATGATGGTGCAAAAAGGCCAAGTGTTGTTGGTTGTCGAACATCCGGAAATCATTCAGTTGCAGCAAACTTACCTCGAATTGCAAGGTCAAATGGAATTTCTTTCTGCCGACCTCGAGCGCCAAAAACAACTCTATGAAAAAGAAGCGGGCTCGGCCAAAAGCTTTCAGCAGGCCAAAAGTGCTTACCTGGTCAACAAAGCACAATTGGCAGGTATTTCTGTTCAACTCGAAATGGCAAACGTCAACATGGCTGCCCTGCAAAAAGGTACAATTGAACGCACCCAACGCATTCGTTCTCCGTTTTCGGGTGTCATCACGAAGGTTACGGCCAATGTGGGGGCTTTCGCAGAACCCAAAGACAATCTTTTGGAAATCATAGATTTAAAGCATGCACATGCCGAGCTGACCGTCTATGAAAAATACTTGTCTTTCTTGCGCAAAAACCAACTGGCCAAGCTTAAATTTGTAGACGTCAATCAGACTGCCAGTGCTAAAATCTATTTAATTGGTCGCGAGATCAGCAGAGAGCGCACCGTCAAGGTCCATTGTCATTTCGATCAACTTCCTGCGGATATTACACCAGGTTCTTACCTAAAGGCAGAAATTATGGCCGACAACCAATTGCAATATACCTTGCCTGAAGAGGCTGTGGTGCTGCAAAATGGCAAAAATGTGGTGTTTATTTCAAGCAAGGGCAACTTTTTACCAATCGAGGTCGACTTACTGATGTCGCAAGATGGCCGCGTGGCTTTAACGAGCAAGAAATTGGCTCAACTCAAACAAGCCAAAATTGTCGTCAAGGGCGCTTATGAATTGCTCGCGATGCGCAACAAAGAAGTAGAATAAAACAGTACAACTCCAAACCTCAATTTACAAATTCAACTCACAAATTCAACTTTAAATCAACATTCATGAAAATAACCAATCTTTTTTTACTTTCCGGACTTTTTCTTGGCCTACTGACGCTGGCTTCTTGTCAAAAATATTTTGCCTGTAATGCTTGCCACGGCGTGAGCACAGGCAAAATTGGAATCGATTAGTTCCTCTGCCCTTCAGATCTTTTCAAAAGCTCAGTTTGTTTTGGCAAACTGGGCTTTTTTTGCTTCAAATAGTTCGGTGAAAGCCGCTTCGTCTTGCGGAGAAATCAGCAGCTCGTCGTATTTGTTGTAGCGCAAAATCAGGCAGTTCCAAGCGGTGCTCATTTTCCAGCCGGCATACAAACCATTGGAAGGCTCCAATTTGTTGAAGGTCTCGTAATAAATCCTTTTCTTGAAACCCACACTTTGACACAGCAAATGGTCATCTAAAAATGTATAATGGGTGGTTTTCGGTAAGATCCAAATCATGAAAACCGACAAGACCAACCATACGGAGGAGAGTCCATAGACAGCAGTGAGATCACCTTCAGTGAGGTAGATAAAAAGAGCTACGCAAGCATAGATCGCGAAAACAAAACCCGAAACGGCCCACAAGAAACCATCTTTTCTGGATTGAAAGCGCATCGTTGTTTACGAAGTTGGATCGTTTACCAAGCAAAAAGAGGCTTGCTGCTCATCAGGGCATTCACTTCTTTTTTGACCGCTGCAAGGGTGGCTTCGTCGTTGGCGTTCATGAGTACGCGGTCAATGAGGCTCACAATTTGTGGGATTTCTGAGGTGTTTACGCCTCTCGATGTAATTGCGGGCGTTCCAATGCGGATTCCTGAAGTAACGAACGGAGATTCGGTGTCGTAAGGCACCATGTTTTTATTGACGGTGATATCGGCTTTGACCAAAGCATTTTCGGCGTCTTTGCCGTTGATGCCTTTGGAACGCAAATCGATGAGCATGCTGTGGTTGTCTGTGCCGCCAGAAACGATGTTGTAGCCAAGTTTGACCATTTCTGCCGCAAATACTGCTGCATTGTCGCGAACTTGGGCCATGTATGTTTTAAACGCGGGGTCTAGCGCTTCGCCGAAAGCAACTGCTTTTGCGGCAATGACGTGCTCGAGTGGCCCACCTTGAATACCAGGGAAAACCGCTGCATCTAGCAACGCGCCCATCGATTTGAGGTTTCCGTTGTTCCAACGCAAGCCAAATGGGTTTTCAAAATTGTGGCGCAGCATAATGATGCCTCCTCTTGGCCCACGAAGCGTTTTGTGGGTGGTGGAGGTCACGATATGGCAATGCTCGAGTGGGTCGTTGAGTAAGCCTGCAGCAATCATGCCGGCAGGGTGGGAGATGTCGGCCAAAACCAAGGCGCCAATTTCGTCGGCAACTTTTCGAATGCGGGCGTAATCCCAGTCTCTTGAATAGGCAGATGCACCGCAAATGATCATTTTGGGAAGTTCTCTTTTGGCCGTTTCTTCCATGAGGTCGTAGTCGACCAAACCGGTTTCTTTGTCTACGCCATAGAAGAAAGGCTTGTAAAGTTTACCTGAAAAATTGACAGGAGAACCATGCGTGAGGTGCCCGCCATGTGAAAGGTCAAAGCCTAAGATTTTATCGCCGGGTTGCAAGCAAGCTAAAAACACCGCCGCATTGGCTTGGGCACCCGAGTGCGGCTGCACATTGGCCCAAGTTGCGCCAAAAAGTTGGCAAAGTCTGTCGATGGCTAATTGCTCCACTTGATCAACGATTTCGCAGCCGCCATAATAGCGCTTGCCCGGTAGGCCTTCGGCGTATTTGTTGGTGAGTACAGAACCCATGGCTTGCATCACTTGCTCGCTCACGAAGTTTTCGGATGCAATCAGCTCGATGCCGTGCGTTTGGCGTTCTTTTTCGGCTTGGATCAGGTTAAAAATGGCTTGGTCTTTCATGGCGTCAGTTATATGTGGCAAATATCGGAAGAATGCTAAAATAAGCGTCTAATTTCAAAGAGAGAATGTGTAAAATCTGCGGCGGCTTCATTGTAAATACCTTCGGCAGTGAGTTTGTCAAGGCGTACTTGCCCTGATGCGTGTAAAATTTGT
>JBFYPV010000020.1:0-4976 GCA_041303085.1 Crocinitomicaceae bacterium | reverse complement strand
AAAGGCTTGACTTTCGGGATGAATGTCGCAAAATATAAATTAGACAGAGATTAAGATTTTAAGTCATGAGACACGGAAATAAAGTAAATCACTTAGGAAGAAAGACTGGCCACCGCAAAGCAATGCTTCAAAACATGGCTTGTTCTTTGATCGAACACAAGCGCATCACTACTACCATTGCAAAAGCAAAATCATTGCGCGTATTTGTTGAGCCATTGCTCACAAAATCAAAAACCGATTCTACACACTCTCGTCGTGTTGTTTTCTCTTACCTACAAAGTAAAGAAGCCGTCACCGAATTATTTAGAGAGGTTGCGCCAAAAATTGCAAACCGCGATGGTGGTTATACACGCATCATCCGCACTGGTTACCGTTTAGGTGACAACGCAGAAATGTGTATGATCGAAATCGTTGACTTCAACGAATTGTACAACAACAACGATAGCAAGAAAACTACACGTCGCTCACGTCGTGGCGGTAAAGCTAGCGAAGGTGTTGCCGCAACAACTGCTGAAGTTGTTGAAGAAGCACCAGTTGCAGAAGTTGTTGAAGAAACACCAGCTGCAGAAGTTGCTGAAGAAGCACCAGCTGCTGAGGTTGTTGAAGAAACACCAGCTACAGAATCAACTGAAGAAGCAGGAACTGCGACTGAAGAAGAGAAAACTGAAGAATAAATTGACATTATGTTGATAAAAAAGGCGGACAATGTCCGCCTTTTTTGTTTTTATACCCCTCCTATTTTAACAAAGTCCGTAATTTTGGAGAAAATTTATAGATGCAGCAAAATCAAGCAGCTATTCTCCTTTTAGAAGATGGCACAGTATTCAAAGGCATTGCCATTGGCAAAATAGGAACTACCGGCGGTGAAATCGCATTCAACACAGGCATGACCGGCTATCAAGAGGTTTTTACCGATCCTTCGTACCTCGGACAGATCCTGATCATGACAACTTCCCACATTGGCAATTACGGTGTGCATACCGCCGAAATCGAATCAGATTCAATCAAAATTGCTGGGCTCATTACCAAAAAGTTCTCCAACGGTTTTTCGCGCAGTGCAGCGGAAGGCTCGCTACAAGACCTGATGGAAAACAATGGCACAGTAGGTATCTCAGACATAGATACGCGTGCACTTGTGCGTCATATCCGCAACAAAGGTGCCATGAACGCCATCATTTCCTCAGAAATTCTAGACGTAGCCATCCTTCAAGAGAAACTCAAAGAAGTACCATCTATGGATGGTCTTGAACTTTCTTCGCGCGTGAGCACAACAACGGCTTACGAGGTTTGCCCCGAAAATCCACAATACCGTGTCTCTTTGCTAGACTTCGGTGTCAAGAAAAATATTGTGCGCTGCCTCGTAGAGCGCGGTTGTCATGTAAAGGTTTTCCCAATGCATACCACAAAATCAGAACTCGACGCTTTTCAACCAGATGGATACATGCTTTCAAACGGCCCTGGCGACCCATCGGTAATGACGCAAAGCATTGCGCTCGTCAAAGAAATTGCAGCAGGCAACACCCCAGTATTCGGCATTTGTTTAGGTCACCAAATTCTCGGCCTCAGCCAAGGGCTCAAAACCGAGAAAATGTTCAACGGACACCGTGGCATCAACCATCCAATTTTGAATTTAAAGACCGGAAAAGGCGAAATTACTTCGCAAAATCACGGTTTTGTGATCACCAAGGAAAGTATTGCCTTGAATCCTGCTATTGAAGTGACACACGAACACCTCAACGACCACACAGTTGCAGGCATTGCCATCAAAGACAAGCCCGTATTCTCTGTTCAATACCATCCAGAAGCATCGGCGGGTCCGCACGACTCCCGTTACCTTTTTGATACCTTTATTCAACACATGCAACAACACCAAGCAAAATGAGTTTTATCGCCAGTATCCACGCCCGTCAAATTTTAGATTCACGCGGCAACCCAACCATTGAAGTTGATGTACTCACGGAAAATGGCGTGCTCGGACGCGCAGCTGTGCCTTCCGGTGCCTCTACAGGTGTTCATGAAGCCGTAGAACTCCGCGATGGCGACCAATCCCAATACCTCGGTAAAGGCGTTCTCAATGCCGTTGAAAACGTCAATACAACGATTCAAAATGCTTTGCTTGGCATGGACATCTTTGAACAAAAGAAAATCGATTACCTCCTACTCGCCCTAGACAACACTCCCAATAAATCTAATTTAGGCGCCAACGCCATTCTCGGAACTTCTTTGGCTATTGCCAAAGCTGCGGCTGCAGAGGCTGGGCTTAGTTTGTTTCAATATATTGGTGGTGTAGGTGCAGTAACCATGCCTGTGCCCATGATGAACATCCTCAATGGCGGTTCTCACGCAGATAACCTCATCGACATCCAAGAATTTATGGTCATGCCATTTGGCGCTAAAAGTTTTTCGGAAGGCTTGCGTTGGGGAACAGAAGTATTTCATCATTTAAAAGCAGTCCTCAAATCCAGAGGAATGTCTACCAACGTAGGAGACGAAGGTGGTTTTGCCCCTAGCTTAGGTTCCAATGAAGAAGCACTCCAAGTAGTGATGGAAGCCATCGAAAAAGCTGGCTTTAAACCTGGCGTTGATATGTACATTGCGCTAGACGCGGCAGCATCTGAATTTTATGATGAAGCCACTGGTCAATATAATTTTGCCTCAACAGGTGAATCCAGAACTTCAGAAGAAATGGTTGCATTCTGGGCAGATTGGTGCGAGCGCTACCCGATTATCTCCATCGAAGACGGCTTAGCCGAAGACGACTGGGCAGGTTGGAAACTCGCTACAGAAAAATTAGGACACAAAATCCAATTAGTGGGCGATGATCTTTTTGTGACCAATTCCAAAAGACTCCAACAAGGCATCGAACAAGGCGTAGCCAATTCCATTCTTGTAAAGGTCAACCAAATCGGTACGCTTACAGAAACCATCGAAGCTGTTAATTTGGCTACACGCAACGGATATTCTTCAGTCATGAGTCACCGCAGTGGCGAAACCGAAGACAACACCATCGCCGACCTTGCCGTGGCACTCAATTGTGGTCAAATCAAAACGGGTTCAGCCTCGCGTTCTGACCGCATGGCCAAATACAACCAATTGCTGCGCATCGAGGAAGAACTCGAGGAAGCTGCGGTTTACCCAGGAAGAAACTTCAAGTTTATTCGCTAATTGGGTCGTTTCAACCTGCGTGTTTACGCTTTAATTCTCAATGAGTTCGGAGAAATCCTGCTCTCAGACGAATGTCGTTTTGGTACTTTTTTCACGAAGTTTCCTGGCGGAGGTGTAGAACCGGGCGAAGGCATCAAAGACGCGCTATTTAGAGAACTCCAAGAAGAACTTGAACTCGAGTGTACAGCCGCTGAGTTTTTCTACGTCAATGAATTTCATCAGCTATCGGCTTTCGATCAAAGCAATTTAGTGGCTTTTTACTACCTCGTGAAACTCAAACGCGCAGCACTACCTTTTGATGAAAAGTATACCATCCCATTTGCGGCCGAGCAAGAAAAGCAGCGCTGGGTACCGCTTCTGGAATTAGAAGCCAGTGCACTTACCTTTCCGATTGATCGAATTGTTTTAGAAAAATTAAAAGAAAGCGACGGGGCGCGTTTTTCTATTTCTTGAAATTGGCAGCAACCACTAAATCTTTAGTGCCGTGCGTCCAAGAATAGAAACCTTCACCTGACTTCACGCCTTTTTTACCGGCCATTACCATATTGACGAGCAACGGACACGGCGCGTATTTTGGATTGCCAAAACCGTCGTGCAAGACTTCTAGAATAGCCAAACAAACATCTAAGCCAATGAAGTCGGCAAGTTGGAGCGGCCCCATTGGGTGCGCCATACCGAGTTTCATGACGGTGTCGATTTCTTCAACGCCAGCAACGCCTTCAAATAACGTATAAATGGCTTCGTTGATCATGGGCATTAAGATGCGATTGGCCACAAAACCTGGGTAGTCATTGACCTCAACTGGTACTTTAGACAAGCTGCGCGAGGTTTCCATAATGAGTGCTGTAACCTCGTCAGAAGTAGAATAACCACGAATGATTTCAACTAGTTTCATGACCGGTACAGGATTCATGAAGTGCATGCCAATGACTTTGTCTGGGCGATTGGTTACCGCAGCAATTTTGGTGATTGAGATAGACGATGTATTGGTGGCGAGGATGACCTCAGGAGCTGTAAAGGCATCGAGGTCTTTGAATATTTTAAGTTTGAGATCAACGTTTTCTGTAGCCGCTTCTACCACAAGTTCTACGCCTTTGACACCTTCAGCCATATTGGAAAAGGTCTTGAGGTTTTGAAGTGTTTGGGCTTTCTGCTCCTCGGTGAGGCTGCCTTTGGCAACTTGGCGGTCGAGGTTTTTAGCAATTGTGCCGATGGCGCGCTCGAGGGCGGCTTCTGAAACATCGATTAGATTGACGTTGTATCCAAATTGGGCAAAGACGTGTGCGATGCCATTTCCCATGGTGCCTGCACCAATTACTGCTACGTTTTTCATTTTGTTGAAAGTTTGCACAAATATACTGCTCCTATGTTATTTGCGCTAAAAATGAATACATTTTGATTTGATTATCTTTGTAGTGTGAGCTCAATAATGTACCAACGCATCCGACAATATTTTACCAACTCTGGACTCCTTCGCAATTCAGCTACACTGATTGTGGGTACGGTGCTTGCTCAACTCATTCCCATCCTATTTCAGCCTGTGTTGCGCAGAATGTTCAGCGCCGAAGAATTTGGAACTGCCGCACTTTATGTCACGGCTGTTGGTATGCTCGTGGCTATTGCCAATCTGAAGTATGAGAGCGCTATTGTTTTGCCAGAAGAAGACCGAGAAGCCGATCATTTAGTAGCGGGTGGCGTCTTGATTACCGCTGTGATGGCATTGCTTATTTGGATTGTTTTGTTTTTAAATGAAGCCTGGATTGTCAGACGGTTTTCCTTGAACGACCAAGAATCTTGGTACCTGTATTTAT
>JBFYPV010000019.1:0-4043 GCA_041303085.1 Crocinitomicaceae bacterium | reverse complement strand
CACTCAACCTCCAAATGAAGCAGTATTTGGAACAAAACCTGCTCGTCAAATGAAAACCACCAGACTTCATTTGTTCTTTCTTTTTCTCTCGTTGTCGGGAGCAATCTCCACTATTTGGGCTCAGCACAACGCCGAGTTTGTCAGGCCCTTTATCGGAACCGATGGCACCGGACACACCTTCCCGGGGCCGTCCATGCCTTTTGGAATGGTGCAACCTGGGCCAGATAACCAAGATTTTGGTTGGAACCACACCAGTGGCTATCAGTACAAAGACACCTTTTTAATGGGCTTTTCGCAAACGCGCTTCAGCGGAACGGGCATCAATGAAATGGGCGACATCCTCTTGTTGCCGATCAATCCGCCGCAAGCACAGCTCAAAAACGCGTATTTCAAAGAAAGCGAAACGGCAAGTGTTGGCTATTATGGACTCACCAAACAAGATGGCGTCGAGGTAGCGCTCACTTGTACCGAGCGGGTGGCTTTTCATCAGTATACTTTTCCACAAAAGGACGCGCAAGTACTTGTGGATTTTCAGCATGGCCTTCGCTTTGTCTTTGAAGAAAACGATCCCAAAGGATTGGTCCTGGAAAGTGACATCAAGTTTGAAAACGATTCTACGATTTCAGGATATTGTTCGACCAGTAATTGGGTGAATCGCCGCTATTATTTTACCGTCTCATTTAGTAAACCGTTTGCGCATTCAACGTTGTTGGCAGGCGCGCAAAACGCAAAAGCACCCAAATATTTGTTGGATTTCACCTTGAACAAGGAAAAGGTGCTCCAAGTAAAAATTGCCTTATCTACCGTTGATGTAGAAGGCGCCAAACGAAACATGGAAGCGGAAGTCGACCATTGGGATTTTCAAAAAGTACGCGACGCAAACCGAAACAGTTGGGAAAACTATTTGTCGAGAATTGACATCAAAGCACCGCAAAAGCAAAAAGAAATATTTTATACTTCCTTGTATCACTTGCTTTTGCAGCCCTCCAATATTGCCGATGTCGACGGAAGATACCGCGGCGCAACGGATCAAATCAGTGTGGCGCCTCACAAGGCATACTATTCCACGCTTTCCAATTGGGATATTTACCGGGGCGCGTTTCCGTTGTTGCAAATCATTGCACCTGAAAAAATTGACGGAATGGTCCAAACGATGTTGCTGCATCATGAGGCAAAGGGTTTCTTACCCATCTGGACCGCCTGGGGCCAAGACAACTATTGCATGATCGGCAACCACGCCATCCCGATGATTTTGTCTGCTGTGAACAACGGATTCACAGGTTTTGATGCAAACAAAGCCCTCGAAGCAATGGTCGAAACCAGTACCAAAAGCCACATCAATTCAGATTGGGAGCTTTACAACAAATTCGGCTACTACCCTTATGATCTATTAGATAACGAGGCGGTTTCGCGCACTCTAGAAAGTGCGTATGACGACTGGTGTGTGGCTGCAATGGCGCGTCAATTAGGCAAACAAGACATTGAAAAATCGTTTTTAAAGCGTGCCCTTTTTTATCAAAATATCTATGACTCCAGCACAACTTTTTTCAGGGGCAAGGATACGCAAGGCAACTGGAGAACGCCATTCGACCCCCTGATGGCCACCTCGCCCTTGAACAACCCCGGCGACTACACCGAGGCGAATGCTTGGCAATACTTCTGGACACCAGCGCAATACGATATACCAGGGCTGTTTCAATTATTGGGCGGCCAAGCAAACTTTACAAAGAAACTGAATGCCTTTTTTACGACGGAAGCACTGAGTCCAAATAAATTCCTCGGGCAAGAAGCCATGATTGGCCAATACGCACATGGCAATGAACCGAGTCATCACATCATTTATCTGTATGCGTTTACCGATCAATTCAAAACGGGGCAAAAGTATATCCATCAGGTCATCAACGACTTTCATCAAAATACACCCAACGGCATGATCGGCAACGACGACTGCGGTCAAATGAGTGCCTGGTACCTGCTCTCCACTTTAGGATTTTATCCGGTGAATCCGGCCGCTGGCACTTTTGTCATAGGCAGTCCGCAAGTGAAGAAGGCAACACTGCACTTGCCTCAAAACAAGCGTTTAGTGATCAAAGCCCGAAATATTTCTGAAGTAAATATCTACCAAGAAAACCCGACCTTAAATAACGCACCGCTGCACCAGCCATCCATTCGCTATGCTGATATCATGTCGGGCGGCGTATTGAAATTCCAGATGAGCCCTCACTAAAAGTCAATCAATTCTTTAAACGATGAAAACGACCATCCTATCCCTCTTATTTGTATCCCTGAGCCAATTGTTTTGGGCTCAAAAGCCAGTGAAAGGCGAAGTCATGTACCACGTGTGTCAGCGCAGTTTTTACGACAGCAATGGCGATTTACAAGGCGACCTCAATGGCTTAAGGCAAAAACTCCCGTACCTGCAAGACCTCGGCATTACCTCCATTTTGCTCTTTCCGCTCTATGATTCCGATTGCTACCACAATTATTTTGCGAATGATTTTGAAAAAATTGACCCCGAATTTGGCACCATGCAAGACTATATTGAATTGGTCAAGGAGGTGCACCGCCGCGGCATGAAAATCTATATGGATATGGAAACGCAGTACGTGACTTCCGAGCATTTATGGTGGAAAGACGCCGTTGGCAACTTAGATTCCAAATACAGCGACTACATTTTATTCGACGACAGCACGCACCAAACACCAGCAACCATGATTTTCGATCTCAGGCTGCTCAATGGTTTTGACGGAAAAGTCATTTATGTCACGACGGTCAATTTGAAAAGCAAAAAAGTGCTCGATTACAATATCCAATTGTTCTCCTATTTTCTGGATCCCAATCAGGATGGTCAGTTCGACGATGGTGTCGATGGGTTTAGGTTAGATCATGCCATGGATCATTTAGATGCCAAACCGAGCCTCACCAATCTTTTTGCTGAATTTTGGAAACCTTTGATTGCCGCGCTCAAAGACGTCAATCCGGACATCAAAATTGTGGCCGAACAAGCCAACTGGGAAGACTACGGCTTCGACTATTTCGAAAAAGCAACCGTAGACCGCATGTTTGGTTTTGGCCTGCAAAAAGCCATCATCGCTTTTGACAAAGAAAAAATCATCTCCAATGCTCAAATGATTTTATGCGCTACCCCGAAAGGCAAGGAGCAATTTATTTTCATCGAAAATCACGACATCGACCGCTTTGCCTCCTTAGAATTGACACTTGAAGAACAAAAGTTAGCAGCCACGCTCATGCTGCTCGTGGGCGGCATTCCCTCGATTTATTACGGTCAGGAAATTGGGATGAAAGGCAAGGTTTATGCTTTTGGCAACACCGACGGCAATGACATCGGCCGCAGAGAAGCGTTCGATTGGTACCAAAGTGGGGCAGGAGTCGGCATGGCTTTTTGGTATCAAAATTCTGGCGCCTGGTGGACCAACGCCAATCAGAAAGCCAACGATGGCATCTCCTTAGAAGAACAAGTCAACAACCCCAACTCACTTTTCAACTGCTACAAAAAGACAATTGCCTTCAAGCAACAACACAGCGCGCTCGCCACCGGCTCCTACGCCAATGCGCCCAACAACAACCCTGATGTGTATAGCTTTTACCGCCAAAGCAAAAAGCAAAAAGTCTTGGTACTTGTCAACCTCTCTGCTGAAAAACAAGTGGTCAGCCTCAGCGACCCGATCCGTCGTGCAAAAGGATTGACCGAGGGCACACGCCCGTTTCAGGAAGAAATATCGCTTGCTCCGTTTGAATGGATGGTCTGGGAGGTGAAGTAACGCCTGTGCAAGCCCCAAGCCACCAACGCTTGGCCAGCGAGCACCACAGGAGAATACCAACCAACCGCTCTGAAAAAGGGCAAAAAGTAGTTTTCCGCTTCAATATTTTGTTCACCAATAATCATAAAAAGCAGTGGTATTGCCCAATAAATAAGGGCATAATAGAGCGCAACACTCAATATTTTGTTTTTGTATTTGGAGCGGTACAGTAAGGTGCGCGTCATCAATACATCGCGCAGCACCAAGAAAATGAGGGCCAAA
>JBFYPV010000018.1:0-4732 GCA_041303085.1 Crocinitomicaceae bacterium | reverse complement strand
TGCTTGCGGCTCACCCATCGCGAGAATAAGCCCAAAATCTTAAGCAGCGCCAAGATCAATAAGCCAATATGCATGCCCGACACCGCCAAAATATGCATCGAGCCCGTCGCTAAAAAATAAGACCGCAATTGCGCATCAATGCCGTCGCGCTCGCCTAAAATCAGGGCTCTGCCGATCGCCGCTGAGCGCGGACTGAGTGCTTGGGTAAACAATTTAGATAGTTGACTTTTGATGCGCAGAAGACTGTTGTCAGAAGTAGATAGCCGCGTACCGGCGAGGATCCTGATATGCGAAGCATACACAAACGCCCGATGGCTACAGCCTTGCAATTCATAATACCGCGATTGATCAAAAGCACCCGGATAGCGCTCATTGGCGAGTAATTCTGGTTGGCAGCGCAGCGCGTATGCATTTGCGAGTTGAAGAGGTGCATTGGAGAAGACATAAAGTTGCAAGCTAACTGCCTTTTTTCGCTGGGCGGCGCCGAAATAAAAACGACCTTTTACTTTTTGAAATTTGGCTTTATTTTCCAGAGATTCAGGTATAAAAACACCTGCAGTTTCTGTATTGAACTGAAGGCTTTGCTGTTGTCTGAATGTGATTTGCCGGCTGTATAAAAGCCAAAAACCGAGGGCCAAAAATGAAAAAAGGAGCCCGAATTGCCGCAAGGGCTTACTCAAGAGCAGTAAAAAGCTACCGACTGTAAAAAACTTGAAAAAAAGCAGTACGCCATCCGTTAAATTACGGTAGTCTGCTAGATAGATACCGACGATAAAAGGCAGCAAAACAAGTGCGAAGTGCCATTGAAGTTTGGGCACTTCTTGAACAGAAGGGGTGGTCATGAGCGAGATTTAGAGGTAGAATTTCCCCGCTTTGAACTTGATTTTTTCGGTGAGTAAATGAGGGCGAATCAGTGGCTCGAGCTCAGATTTGGCACATAAAAAATGGGCCTCGAGCTCCTGAATACTGCGCGCTTCTTGGAGAAAGTCCAAAAGCGTGCTATCATTTAAAGTGCGCGGAACGCAGACATCGCACTGGCCGCAAGGGGCAATGCTTTGCCCAAAATAAGTAATGAGTTGTTGGGCGCGGCAAGTGGCTTCTTGACAGTAGCGTTGCATGGCCACTAGTTTATCTTGAGCCGCTTGCTTGCGCTCGAGGTAAATTTGGGGCTTGAGCTGCAGATAAGACTCGGGGAGCCTTTCCATTGTAAAATAGAGCAAGGGTAGGCTACTTTTTTTGCTCAGTTCGATGATGCCGTTTTTTTGCATGAAGTCTAGTTGCTCTTCAAAACGCTGCGGCGTGGTTTTTAGTCTTTGGATGATTTTGTCTTCGTGCAGGCGTGTCATTTGATCAAAGATGCCCGGATAACTGCGCACTAACGTAGCACAGAGCGTGTAGTAAGCTTCGTGCTGGATCTGAAAGTTGTAGAGCACTTCATTGCTCACAATAAACTGTAGACGCGTTGGCTGAAAAAAGGCTTCATCTAGGGTTAAATTGCCATTTTGCGCCAAAATTTTGAGCGCATAATAGACTTCGTCTTCAGGGAGCTCAAAGGTCCGGCAAAACGTTTTCATGTCAAACGGGTAGGACTCATCTTTGCCTGAACCAATGGCGATTTTGAGGTAGTTGCAAATGGCGCGGTACACAAAGATGACGCGGTCTGCACTCGGAAAGCTTTTGGTGAGCTGTTGCTGCATTTGCTCAAAATCTTTGTGCTCGTGGAGCAGCAGGGCATAAGCAGGCTGGCCATCCCGGCCACCGCGGCCAGCTTCTTGAAAGTAGGCCTCGGGAGAAGTAGGTACTTCGTAATGCAAAACAAACCGGACGTCGGGCTTGTCTATGCCCATACCAAAAGCGTTGGTCGCCACCATGATTTGGTTTTTGTCGGTGAGCCAAGCGCGCAGCATCTGGCTACGCTCTTCGGCGCTGAGCCCGCCGTGGTAAATACCACAGCGCAAGCCGTTGGCCAAAAGCACGCGCGCCACTTCTTTTACGGAGCGACGGGTTTGGCAATACACAATACCCGTGCCTTTTTCGCGTTGGCAAATGGCCAGAATTTCTTGCATTTTGTTGTGTGCGGGCCGCACTAAATACTGCAAATTGTCTCGGGCAAAAGAGGCCTCAAGTATCTGCGCTTTGGGCATTTGCAACTGCACGCAGATGTCTTGCTGCACCGCTTTGGTGGCTGTAGCGGTGAGCGCTAAAATGGGTACTTCGGGTTGGAGTTGGCGCAATTTCGCGATTTGGCGAAAGGCGGGCCGAAAATCGTGGCCCCATTCCGAAATACAATGCGCTTCGTCGACGACCAACAAGGAGATTTTCATGCGCTTGAAGCGCTCTATAAATAGCGCAGATTGGATGCGTTCTGGTGAGGTATATAAAAAATCGAGGCCGCCAAATCGGGCGTTATCGAGGATGTGATCGATTTCTCGGAAGGTGAGCCCGCTCGTTAAGGCTTTGGCACGCAAGCCGCGTTTGTTGAGGTTTTCGACCTGGTCTTGCATGAGTGCAATCAGTGGTGAAATGACCAAACAAAGCCCTTCACGCTGCAAACCAGGCACTTGAAAACAAATAGACTTGCCGCCACCTGTTGGCAGTAGGGCTAAAGTGTCTTGACCCGCGAGCGCAGCCTCGACAATTGGTTCTTGACTTGGTCTGAATGCAGCAAAGCCCCAATGCTTTTGGAGGATTTCAAGGGCTTGTGTGTAGGCGTGCATTATACAAAGTTAAGGAATGCTTTTAATAAGGTCAATAAGTTGTACGCTCGATGATTTAGCTGTATATTCGCGCATCAATTAACACGCTTATGTCAGGAGTTTCCTTCACGTTCCCCGTCACGCACAACACAAACAGTCAGTTGTCTACCGTAGACTGGGAAAACCTCCCATTCGGAAAAATCTTTGCCGATCACATGTTTGTGATGGAATACGCCAATGGCGAATGGCAGCAAGGAGAAATTTTACCTTTTGGCCCCATCGATATGCATCCGGCCATGTCTGCTATTCATTATGGCCAGTCCATCTTTGAAGGCATGAAAGCCTACCGCAACAATGACAACGAAGTCGTTTTGTTCAGACCAGAGCTCAACGCACAACGTTTTGCGGAGTCTGCAGCGCGCATGTGCATGCCCGAAATTCCAGAAGAATTGTTTTTACAAGCCGTGAAGCAACTCGTTGCCGCAGACGCAGGCTGGGTCACCAACAAACCTGGCTACGCGCTTTACATCCGTCCGTTTATGTTTGCCACCGACGAATTTGTCGGCATCAAACCTTCTGACACCTACAAATTTGTCATCATCAATTCTCCAGTTGGCGCTTACTACGCAGAGCCTGTTCGCGTTAAAATTGAAGAGCATTACACACGCGCAGCCGAGGGTGGTGTGGGCAGAGCAAAAGCTGCAGGCAACTACGGCGCCTCTTTGTATCCTGCCAAACTCGCTCAGCAACAAGGCTTTCATCAATTGGTCTGGACCGACGCCAAAACCCATACTTTCATAGAAGAGTCTGGCACCATGAACATCGTTTTTGTCATGGACAACAAAATCATCACACCCACCGAAGACGCCGACACTATTTTGCGTGGCACGACCAAAAAAACAGTACTAGAACTCGCCCGTCATTGGGGTATTCCGGTAGAAGAACGCAAAGTCACAGTTGCCGAAATCATTGAAGCTGCTCGATCTGGCAAGCTGCAAGAAGCATTTGGTGCAGGTACAGCCGCTACCATTGCGCCTATTGCCATGATTGGTTACCGCGACGAAAAAATCATGCTTCCGGCGCTTGAAACCCGTGAAATGTCGCTCAAAATCAAGGCTTACCTCGATGGCGTGAAGTCCGGAGAAATCGCCGACACCATGCACTGGATTCAGAAAGTCTGCTAAAATTGTGAAAATTTACCAAGGTTAGCATCTTAGCCATATGCAACAACTCTGGTTCATTTGCTTTTCCCTTTTTGGTTTTGGGGCCTTTGCCCAAGAACTCAATTGTTCGTTCACAGACCTTCAGACCAAAGACTCCATTCCAAACGTCAATTGTTGGCTTATTTCGGGTGTAGATACCTTAGCATTTGGGAGCTCTAAGCAAAATGGCACTGTTGCTTTTTCCTTGAAAGACATCAAGCCAAGTCAAACTGAGCTCACCTTTATCAGCTACACGCATCCTTATTACTTAGGCGGTAAGCGCAAAATTCCATATTTTGAGGCGGCCGACACCATTCAACTGCGCATCCAACTCAAAACCGAGCGCGTGCAAGAGGTGCGAGAAGTGGTGATCAAGCCCAACAAACCCGACACCGTCTATGCCTCCAAAACCTACAGCGTTGCAGACTTTGAACTCGATGCAGACGGCTCACTCATATTACTCACCTACGAGAAAAACCTGCAAAAAGACGCGCAGCTTCAAGTCTACAAAGACCAATCCACCACTGCTATTTTAGCCATACCAGAGCGCGCACAAGCACTCAAGCGCGATTTTCGGGGGAATATACATGTCTTGACCGACGAAAGTGTTTTTGGTCTAGAAGCTATCGACAGCAATTACACTTTGGTGAATATCCCCAAAGATTACTTTTTCAAATACTTAGTTCCCATTGTAGACAGCAGTCAGACACGCTTATTTTACTCGAGTTACAGCGACATCTACCCAGCTTTTGAATACGGCAGCCTAGACCAACTCGATTCTACCTACAAAACCCTCTTGCAGATCCAAGACGACCTCATGATGGAGCTGTATCG
>JBFYPV010000017.1:0-3114 GCA_041303085.1 Crocinitomicaceae bacterium | reverse complement strand
TTCTAACCAAGTAGAACCATCCATATAATGGGTCATGGTACCATTGGCTTCAAATTTAATGGAGTCATCAAAAAGGCAAGCACGTGTTGTAACATCACCAGCGCCGTTAGCCCACCAACTCATGTCTCCTGGGCCAGAAGGACCTACACCAAGTGCAGCCGCTTGAGGAGCCAGTTTCCAAGTGCCTTCAACCTGAGCAGAAAGACTCAAGATTGGAGCAAAAAGTAAAAAGTACAGTTTTTTCATGTTGTTAATTTTTAGGGTTTTAGAGGTAAATTCTAATTTAGGGGTTAAATATAGTAAAAAATACAATAAGCCAAAAATAGCTAGATTTTTATGCTCGTTAATGAGTTAAAACAATAAGTCGTCAAAAAGTTCAAATGTGAGTTTGTTTGGCCCACACAAAATTTCAAAAGTTCCTTTTTCGGCACGCCATTTTCCATCGGCACTGACGCGTTTGAGAGCTGTTGCATCAAAACTAAATGTCAGCGTTTTGTTTTCGCCTGGTAGGATGCTCACTTTTTGAAAAGCGATGAGGCGTTTATTTTCTGGCGTGGTACTGGCGTATAAATCGCTGATATAAACAGGAACCACCATGATAAGTGGTTTTTGGCCATCGTTGCCGACATTGACTTCAATTGAAAAGGTTCCTTTTTGCTCGTCTTTCTTGACAAAACGCATGCTGTTGACTTTACCCGAATTGTAGGAAAGACCAAATCCGAAATCCCATTGTGGGTTGTAGGCTGAGAAATCGCCAGCTTTAGAGCGGTCTACGCTGCGCGGGTGGTCGTAGAATTCAATCACGCCATCGTAACGCGGGTAGGTATAAGGCAGGCGGCCAGAGAAGTCGGCTTTACCAGTGACGAGTTCAGCAAGTGCTGCCCCACCTTGATCGCCAGGTAAGTAGGCTTGGATAATGGCATCGCACAAAGGCTCGATGTCGTTGATGATGCGTGGACGCGCTTCCAATAATACCAAAACGACCTTTTTCTTGGCTGCTTTTGCCAAGCGCACCAACTCTTTTTGTTTGTCGTCGAGTTGTAAGCTTCGGATATCGCCTGGTTTTTCGGTAGAAGGGAGCTCACCTACACAGATAACAACTACGTCGTTTTTCTTGAGCGCTTTTTTGTAGCTATCTAGTTCGACAAATTTAGAGGCTTCAAAATCCTTTTCTAAGTAAAGTTCAACGCCTTTTTGGTATGTAATACTTGCAGTGGGTAATTGGTGCTGCAGCGCTTGAAAGATATTCAAAACACCTGTTGTGTTGTAACTGGCGTCCATTCCTTGCCAAGTGTGTGTCCATGCACCATTGAGCATATTGATGCTTGCTGCTCCCGGCCCAGCTACTAAAATACGCTGTGTGCTTTGGAGTGGTAAGGTTTGGCTTTCATTCTTCAATAAAGTGATGGACTCAAGAGCTGCTTGCTTGGCCATGTTTTTGAATTTGGCGCTGCCAAATAAGGGGTATTGATCAAATTGAGGCAATGGATTGGTAAACAAACCGAGTTGGTTTTTCACATAAAGAATTCTTCTGACGGCATCGTTCAATCTGTCCATTGAAATTTTACCTTCCTTTACTGCCTTGATCATGTCTTGGCAATAAGATTTGTACTGCGGATTGGAAGGCACCATGCTCATGTCTACACCCGCATTGAAAGCTTGGATAGCTGCCTCGGCTAAAGAAGGAGCGGTGCGGTGCACGGTATGCAGCATGATGAAGTCTTCCCAGTCAGAAACTACAAAACCTTTGAAACCCCAATCTTTTTTAAGGGTTTGGGTAAGGAGTTGGTAATTGGCGTGGCCTGGAATGCCGTTCACAACACCAGAATTGATCATGAGCGTGAGCGCACCCTTTTCTACTGCTGCTTTGAATGCTGGCAAATACAATTCTTGCATGTATTTCTCTGGAATAAACGCAGGTGTGCGGTCGCGACCTGAGAAGCTTGCGCTATAACCCACAAAATGCTTGAGGCAAGCAGCTGCATGAAACTGATCAACGCTTTCTCCTTTTCCTTGATAGCCTTCCACGAGCGCTACACCCATTTGCGTGCCCAAAACGGGATCTTCGCCAAGTGTTTCAAAATGACGCGACCAAAGCGGTTGGCGGCCTAAATCAAGTACCGGTGAGAAGTTCCAAGGAATACCAGATGCACGGCATTCGTAGGCGGTTACTTCTCCCATTTGACGCGCGAGTTCGGTATTCCAAGTGGCAGCTAAGCCAATTTCTTGTGGGAAAAGCGTGCCGCCAACGGTATAGTTCACACCGTGAATGGCATCAATGCCGTAGAGAATCGGAACGTTTTGTTCTTTTTTGAGGTAGGGTGCATGTACATCAGTCATGATAGACTTCCATTCATCTCGCGTGAGCGTATGTGCGCCAACATTCAAAATAGAACCGACATGATAAACTTCTAGTGCTTCTTTGAGTTTATTGGGGTCAATTTGAGCGGGCACGAGCGCTTGTCCTTTTTCATCGGTACGGTGAATGGCGTCTAGTGTAATCTGACATGTTTGCCCGACTTTTTCTTCGATGCTCATCTGTGCAATAAGCGTTTCGATATCAGCAGTACTTGGCGTGGTGAAGTAAGGCTTTTCGGATTGTTTAAAGCCTAAAAGCACAGCCAACATCAATAATGAAGACAATAATTTCATGAGGAATATGGTTTTATTGGAATACGCGAACGTAGTCTACGTACATCTTTTGTGGGAAAATGGTACTGGTATTTGGTGAGCCAGGCCAGTTTCCGCCGACTGCAACGTTCAGAATGATAAAGAATTTAGCTCTGAATTCATCCATTTCAGCTGGGCTAGTGTTGATGACGTGGTACTCAACGTTGTCTAGGAGCCAGTGAATAGAATTGGCATCCCAAGTGATAGAGAACACGTGGAATTCATCTGCAAATTTACCCGAAGTAAGCGACTTGCTCCCGCCGTATTGCGCATGCGTGCCGTTGTCACTC
Source organism: Crocinitomicaceae bacterium (assembly GCA_041303085.1). Taxonomy (GTDB): domain Bacteria; phylum Bacteroidota; class Bacteroidia; order Flavobacteriales_D; family Crocinitomicaceae; genus UBA952. The sequence goes on along the minus strand of JBFYPV010000017.1, from coordinate 154 downwards.
CAGTGAACAGTTCCGTGTACCGTGCGGTCATTAGCTCCGGCGCCACCGATCATTTCCATGATGTCGATTTCTCCGCATGCTGGCCAACCAGCTGAAGTAATGTTGTCTCCGAGCATCCAAATGGCTGGCCAAATGCCTTGTCCATACGGGAGTG
>JBFYPV010000016.1:0-2746 GCA_041303085.1 Crocinitomicaceae bacterium | reverse complement strand
TTCAGCATGAACATGTTGTTTTGCAGGGTGTCGGTGTAGGAATAGAAGCCATTGGACAGCGTCACCGGAACTGGTGCGTTGATTTGAGAATCAATGGTGCCGTCGTTGTTGCAGTCTACTTGGATCATGCAATAGAAATAAGCGGTGCATGAACCCACGGTGTACTGAATGCTATCGTAGGCAAAAGTTTGATTGGCAGGATTATAAACAGTGGTGATGACGGTGTAGGTGCCGGCCGATGCATAGGTGTGGTTCAAAGGCGGATTCATGGAGATATTCGTGCCTGTAGTCGAGGTTCCTCCTCCCGAATTGCTGGTTGCACCATCGCCCCAATTGACAACAGTTTGAAACTGAAATCCATTGAAGTTGTTGCCTGTGATGACGTAAGGGAGGTCGAAATAGCTGGTTGAATTCGTCGCTGGGTTCACGGCTGAAAAACCAATGCTTAAGGTTGAATCACAACTTGATGTAACGACATTTGGTCCTAAAGAAAGGCCATTGATTGCAAAGCCCGTTACTTGGGCAAAACTGAGTTGGGAAAAGGCGAAAAAGCCAAAAAGGAGTAGGTAGATTGTTTTCATATACAATGATTTATGCTCAAGACGTTTTTCATCGCGAAGAGGTTGCTTGGGTTGTGCAAAGGATTATTAACTTTGTTTCATGACAAAAACCATCGATCGCTTGCGTTTGGCTCAATTTAGCAACTTAGAATTGCTAGCCAAACAGGTCGTGGAAGGCTTTATAACGGGCCTGCACAAAAGTCCTTTCCATGGTTTCTCTGTCGAGTTTGCGGAGCATCGCCTCTATAACCCAGGTGAATCTACGCGCAACATCGACTGGCGACTTTACGGCAGATCAGAAAAACTCTTTACCAAAAAATACGAAGAAGAGACCAATCTGCGCTGTCAAATCGTGATCGACGACTCCAGTTCGATGTTCTTTCCGCAAGAAGGCATCAGTAAGTTTGAATATTCTGTTTATGCTGCGGCCAGCCTCATAGAATTGCTCAAACGCCAGCGCGATGCCGTAGGGCTCAGTTTTTTCAACGAAACACTGCAGCTACATACCGCTGCAAAATCTTCCTTATTACATCACCGCTACCTGTACAGCGAACTCGAAAAGCGTTTATTAGCTTATCAAGAGAAAAGCAAAAAACAAACCGCGGCCATCGCTGCCCTCCACGCAGTTGCCGAGCTCACACACAAGCGCAGTTTGGTGGTTATTTTTTCAGACCTCCTCGACGACCCAACGCATACCGATGCCCTTTTTGATGCCTTACAACACCTCAAGCACAACAAGCACGAGGTGATTTTATTTCACGTACATCACGAAGGCTTTGAAAAATCGTTTCAATTAGAAGACCGCCCGTATCAACTCATCGATATGGAAACCGGAGAGCGCATGCTCTTGCGCCCCGGAGAAGTCCGTGAAAAATACCAAGAGGCCATTGCCAAGTATTTCGAAGAGCTCAGTTTGCGCTGCCTCAACAATGGCATTGACTTCATGCCAGCTCCCATAGAAGAGGGTTACAACCAAGTGCTTTTGAAATACCTCTTAAAGCGTCAGCAGCTCTATTGACCAGTTGCAAGTGCCAGGTCAGCTGCTTTGTTCATGATCCGAAAAAACAGTGGAGGAATAAAGGCCAGGAGCATCATGCCAGGATAGCCCGTGGGCATGTTTGGCGCGCTTTCATGCCTGCTCAATAATTGATATGGTTTATCTGGCTTATAATGGTGTTCGCTATGCCTAGACAACTCAAACAAAATGGCTCTACCGAGCAAATGATTGCTGTTCCACGAATGGTAGCGTTTAACCAGCTCATACTGGCCATTCGGCTTTAGTTTTCGTGCCAAGCCGTAATGCTCTATATAATTAACTGTTTCTAGCAAGATGATGCCAAAAATGGAAGCGCCAAGAAATGCATACAGTGCGACTTCGCCAAAAATGAAAAGTATCAAAAGCAGCAAGCCGATATGCGCGAGCGTATAGACGACCATTTTATTGCGCAAAGAAAACCAAGGTCGTTTTGTGATTCGCATCCGTTGGGTTTCAATTTGCCAGGCTTGTATATAACTACCGATTTGTGAGCGAAACCAAAAAACAAAGAGCCATTCGTTGCGGCGTGCGCTTGCCGGGTCTTTGGGCGTTCCAACGTTCGCATGATGGCCGCGGTTGTGATAAGGCAAAAAATGATTTTCGAGCGAGCTCAAAAGCAAGAGTTCTCCGAGAAAACGCTCCAATTTTGCAGAGCGGTGCCCTAATTCGTGTCCGACATTGATGCCAATGATGCCGCACATGAGCCCCATCGCCAAAACCTTTCCCCACCAAGTGAGGGCTTCAGTTCCCTCATTTTGTTGACTTAAAAAATAGAACAAAAAGAGCCATTGCAGCGGAACCAAACTATAAAGTAGAAGATTATAATATAAACCCGGATTGGAAAGATCCGTTTCTGAGGCCTCATCTGTATTCCATCCTTTTGGAATGAGTATTTCGAGTAGCGGAACCAGTACAAAAAAGACAAAAAGTGGCAGGTAAGTCTGAACGCCCTCGGACTCAAAGGCAATTCCGACCGTGACGGGGAGCAAAAAGATCAAAAAGTACTTCAATCTTTTCACAGGCGCTTAGTCTTTTTGTAACATCATGGTTTGTGGCCCTTCGGTAAGTTCCAATGTGAGCCAATAAAAACCTTTTTCAAGCGCTGGAAAATCTACATGGAGTTCGTTTGTGAAATCCCAAGAGATGGGGA
>JBFYPV010000015.1:0-8699 GCA_041303085.1 Crocinitomicaceae bacterium | reverse complement strand
ACGCATGGTGATGTTCGTTACGGGTATGTCTAACATCCGCGACGTCATTCCATTCCCACGCACGCCATTGAACGCAGAATTTTAATTGTCTTTCGTATTTTTTTGACCGAGTAATCTTTGGCTTATTTACCTAAAGCGTGCTTTCCGGCTATGAACCCTGTGGTCCAGGCCGCTTGGAAATTGAAACCGCCTGTAATGCCATCGATATCCAATACTTCACCGGCAAAAGACAGTCGTGGGAACTTTTTGCTTTTCATGGTTTGAAAATCAATTTCGCTCAAAGCGACGCCACCTGCTGTTACAAATTCTTCTTTGAAAGTTGTTTTGCCTTGCACCTCAAAGCGGTCATTGAGCAGTGTATTAACAAGTTTATTGAGCGCTTTTTTACCGATTTCTGCCCAACGGAGGTCTGGGGAAATCTCTGCACGCTCGAGTAAGTGGTTCCAAAGTCTATTGGTAAGTGGTGTGGGGTTCCAGTTGCTCAGTTTTTTGGCGCTGTGCGCAGCAATGGTGTGTTGCAATTCTTGACGCAAGGTTTCTTCCTTTTTCTGATCGAGCCAATTCACGAGCACATGAAAATGATAGCTTTTCTCTGCCAATAGGCGCGCTCCCCAAGCGGAGAGCAACAATACGGCCGGGCCACTCATGCCCCAATGCGTGATGAGCAAAGGCCCTTGTCCGCTCAGTTTTGTGCCTTCAATTTTGACTGTTGCATTGGGCACAACCGTACCCATGAGTTCACAGATCGGGTTTTTGGGCATATTGAAAGTAAACAGAGAGGGGAGCGGCTCGATCATCTCAAGGCCAATAGATTCTAGCCAATTGAGACTGCTTCTTTTGGGGTGCCCGCCAGCGCAAATAATGACTTGGTCATAGGTCTGTATTTCTTCATTGTTCTGAATGGATACATTTTCACTGTTGACTACAATATTGGAAATATGTTGTTGTAGTTGCAGTTTGACGCCCAGTTGTCTGCAGGTATTCAAAAAGCAATCAATGATGACCTGTGAGTCATTGGCCAAAGGAAAAATGCAGCCGTCCGGATAGATTTTGAGTGGTATGTTGCGGCTTTCAAACCATTGAACGGTATCTGTAGCTGAAAACTGATGAAAAGCCTTGCGCAGCTGCGTGCTGCCTCTTGGGTAAGCTTTGGAGAGTTCGTTGATGTCCGGGCTGTCGTGGGTCACATTACAGCGCCCGCCGCCCGAAATCTTTACTTTGGACAAGAACTTATTGCTTTTTTCTAGAAGGCTAACGCTGGCATCTGGCCAATGCTGTTTGGCTGCAATCGCTGCAAAAAAACCAGCGGCACCTCCTCCAATGATGGCAATTTTTGGCGTGCTGCTCATTAGTAAATTTTGTTGATGATCCACTTTCGGCCATTGAAAACGGCTTCTTCTTGTTCTTTTTTGCCTTTGAGGGCTTGAAAAAGTGGCGCGTCGGTACTCATGCAAAAAACGGCCATGGTGTCAAATTGGAGTTGCCCGTATGGGACACTGCAGAAGTACCAATTGTGGTCGGATTCAAAAAGTGCACCGTTTTGTATTTGGGCGAAAGCAGTGCTTGGATCCATTTTTTGGAGGGCCTGAAGTTGTTGTTGTGCCAGGGCAATTTGGTGGTCGAGTTTTTCGATTTCGATTTGCGCAATGGCTATCCCGACCTCGTGTTTGTCGCCGGCCGACCCTTTTCCACTTTCCGTACTTTCAATACTTAATTGGCTTCGTTGAAGTTGCAGCGCAGATTTTCGACTTTCCAGTGCGTTAAATAAATGGTCGTGGAGCCTTGTTTTGAGGGTCATATCTTGCAAAAATAGCCCGATTTGTCGTAAATTCGCGACTTTACAAAGCAAACGTTCATGAAAGCAAAATATCCTGAGTACAAAGGATTAAATCTCCCCAATGTCGCTGCCACCGTCCTTGAAAAATGGCAAAAAGAATCCATTTTTCAGCAATCGGTTGCTCAGCGCAATGGTGCACCGTCTTTTGTCTTTTATGAAGGTCCGCCTTCTGCCAATGGCTTGCCCGGTATTCACCACGTCATGGGCCGCGCCATCAAAGATATCTTTTGCCGTTACCAAACGCTCAAAGGCAAGCAGGTACAGCGCAAGGCGGGTTGGGATACCCATGGTTTGCCAGTAGAACTCGGTGTCGAAAAAGAACTCGGCATCACCAAAGAAGACATCGGCACCAAAATTTCTGTAGACGCCTACAACGACGCTTGTAAAGAAGCCGTTATGCGCTACACCGATATCTGGAACCAACTCACCGAAAAAATGGGTTATTGGGTCGATATGCAAGATCCGTATATCACCTACACGCCCAAATATATGGAAAGCGTTTGGTGGTTATTGGCGCAACTTTACAACAAAGGATTGTTGTATAAAGGCTACACCATCCAGCCTTACTCGCCCAAAGCAGGTACGGGCCTTTCTTCTCACGAACTCAACCAACCGGGTTGCTACAAAGATGTCAAAGACACCACCGTTGTAGCCATGTTTGAGTTATTGGGTGCTCAGGCGCTCCCTTTTGAGGCTCATTTCTCCGAAAAAACACATTTACTCGCCTGGACCACCACACCCTGGACGCTTCCTTCTAATACAGCGCTCACGGTTGGTCCGCAAATCGAGTACGCCGTTGTCGCGACCTACAACCAGTATACCTTTGAACCCATGCAAGTGATCCTCGCCAACAAATTGGTGGCGTATCAATTTGCGAAAGGTTATGTTGCAGTTGAAGACACTGCAGGCTTAACATCCTACACGGCTGGCGACAAGCAAATTCCGTACACGGTTTTAGGCACTTGCAAAGGACAAGAGCTTATTGGTCTCAAATACCAACAACTCTTGGCTTATGCGCAGCCGGCAGAAAATGCCCAAGCAGCATTTAGGGTCATTGGCGGAGACTTCGTGACCACCGAAGACGGCACCGGAATTGTACACACCGCTCCAACTTTTGGTGCAGATGACGCTCGTGTGGCGGCTGAAGCCGGTGTGCCAGGGCTGCTCGTCGCAGACGAGCGCGGCAACCTCGTTCCACTCGTAGACCTCCAAGGCCGCTTCAGACCCGAAGTGGGCCCTTACGCCGGCATGTACGTCAAAAACGAATATTACGATGCTGGCCAAGAGCCAGAACGCTCTGTCGACGTCCAAATCGCCATTCAATTGAAAGAAGAGGGCAAGGCCTTCAAAGTAGAAAAATACGAACACTCGTATCCGCATTGCTGGCGCACAGACAAACCAGTCTTGTATTATCCATTAGACTCCTGGTTTATCCGCGTCACCGATCAAAAAGACCAACTCGTTGCTCTCAATAAAGAAATCAACTGGAAACCCGAAGCAACCGGTTCTGGCCGCTTTGGCAAATGGCTCGAAAACGCCAATGACTGGAACCTCTCTCGTTCGCGCTATTGGGGTATTCCGATTCCTATTTGGTCCAGCGAAGAAGGCGATGAGCGCATTTGCATCGATTCAATTGCCACACTCAAAAATGAAATCGACAAGTCGGTTAGTGCTGGCTTCATGACCGAAAATCCTTTTGGGGCTTTCGAACCAACTGATTTCTCCAACCAAAATTACGAGCTCATCGACCTGCACAAGCACAAGGTAGACCCCATCATTTTGGTTTCACCAAGTGGCAAGCCCATGAAGCGAGAGGCAGACCTCATTGACGTTTGGTTTGACTCCGGCGCCATGCCGTATGCCCAGCTACATTACCCTTTCGAGAACAAAGCACTAATAGATAACAACCTCGCTTTCCCTGCTGATTTCATCGCAGAAGGCGTCGATCAAACCCGCGGATGGTTTTATACGCTCCATGCCATTTCTACAATGGTTTTCGGCCAAAAAGCCTACAAAAATGTAGTTTCCAATGGTTTGGTGCTCGATAAAAACGGCTTGAAAATGTCCAAGCGCTTGGGCAATGCAATTGATCCGTTTACCACCCTAGACAAATACGGCCCAGATGCCACGCGCTGGTACATGATCACCAACGCCCAACCCTGGGACAACCTCAAATTTGACCTCGAAGGCATAGCCGAAGTACAGCGCAAATTCTTTGGAACGCTTTACAACACGTATTCATTCTTTGCCCTTTACGCCAATATCGATGGCTTTGATTTCAGTGCAGCGCCAATTGCACTTTCTGAGCGCCCAGAAATTGACCAATGGGTGATTTCCAAACTCAATTCTTTAATTGCTGAGGTAGATGCTGCCTTTGCTGCCTATGAGCCAACCAAGGCGGGCCGCGCCATTCAAGATTTTGTCACCGAGCAGCTTTCCAACTGGTATGTGCGTTTGTGCCGCCGCCGCTTCTGGAAAAACGACGACAGCCAAGACAAACTCGCAGCCTACCAGACGCTTTATACTTGTTTAGAAACAATTGCCATTTTAGCGGCGCCAATTGCACCGTTCTACATGGATCAGCTCTACACAGACCTCCATACCGTTTCTGGCCGTCAAGCACATGCGTCGGTGCATTTAGCTGACTTCCCGAGCGCTGATGCGCAGCACATTTTGCCAACCCTAGAAACGCAAATGGAGTTGGCTCAAAAAGCATGTTCTTTGGTACTCGCGCTGCGCAAGAAGCAGCACATCCGCGTGCGTCAACCGCTACAAAAAATCATGATTCCCGTGTTGAATGCCCAAGAAGCTGCCAATTTCCGTCATGTCACGGATTTGATTTGCTCAGAGGTCAATGTCAAAGAACTCGAATTACTCACCGATACCGGCATCCTCGTGAAGTCGATCAAGCCGAACTTCAAAACCATTGGCCCAAAATACGGCAAGCAAATGAAGGCCATCAGCCAAGTTGTGCAACAATTCGATCAAAACGACATTGCACAAATTGAACAGAACCAAGGATGGAACGGCCAAATAGAAGGCGAGGCAATTGCCTTAGACCTCTCGGATTTTGAAATCCAAGCCCAAGACATTCCGGGTTGGTTGGTCGCCAATGAAAATGGCTTAACGGTGGCTTTAGATGTCACGATTTCTGACGAACTAAAGGCTGAAGGCTTGGCGCGTGAAATTGTCAATCGCATTCAGAATTTGCGCAAGGAAAGCGCTTTTGATGTCACGGATCGTATCTTGGTGCAGATAGACACCACTGCAGCTATTCAAGCAGCAATTACAACACATAAAGCTTATATTTGTACAGAGGTCTTGGCCAACGACATTCAATTTACTAGCCTTTCAATCGAAAAAACAGAAGAAATTGAAGCCCCTGCCGATACCGCTATTCAACTTTCAAAATAATGCTCATGAACAAATGGTTCCTAGACGATAAAGAAACCCAAACCCTTAGTGGCGCTGCTGTCAAGTGGTTTGATCATCGCTTTTTTGAAATCAAGTTTGAAGGTAAAAAATACCATGGCGAGCTCGTTTCAGACCAATCCGAAACTGGCCAACTCACCATTCGCATCAATCACCGCACGTTTCAGGTCAAGAAAGGCCATCCGCTAGATTCACTTATTGCAGCTATGGGCCTAGACCAACCCAAATTGCGCAAACTCAAAGAAATGCAGGCGCCAATGCCAGGCCGCGTGACTGCCATACACGTTCAGGTAGGCCAAGAAGTAGAACCTGGTACGCCATTGCTTTCGCTCGAAGCCATGAAGATGGAAAACGTTTTGAAGGCCGAAGGCATCGGTGTGGTTTCTGAAATTGCTATTCAGCAAGGTGATGTAGTAGATAAAGGAGCGCTTTTAATCGCGTTTAGCTGATCGGTTTACTTGATCCTGATCTGGCATTTTTTGTCTCGATCCAACACAATTTTTGCGGACTCAAAGCTAGGTGCTGAGAAGGTTTCTCTGGCATTATTGGAAAAGCCATAGGCTTCTGTAGGCGCCCCAAATAGGTTTTTGTCTAGCTTACCATTTTTGTTTTCGTCGTGGTAAATAGCCAACGCGTAGCTGTCTTTTGGCAAGTTTTTGAACTTATAGACATGGCTTTTGCCTTCGTGCGTGACCACAACACCTTTGTATTGTTTGCCGTAATTTGGAAATGAAGCACTCGAATTGAAGAGTCCGATAAATAGCGTGCCTTTGGTATTAGGGATGCCATCAACTTGTACTTCGAGGTCATAGGTAGTGCCTAAAAGGCCAAGTAAAGTGAACGCGAGGAGTAGTTTCATATTGCTACTAACAAACTTAAGGTAAAGCTGTTCAACAACCAACGGATTCTCCTAACTTTGTTTTATGAATAAATACGTACTCGTTACTGGCGGTGCGGGCTATATTGGCTCACACACCGTACTCGCCTTGCAGCAGCAAGGTTATACACCAGTTATTGCCGATGACTTTCGCAATGCCAACAAAATTGTCTTAGCGGGTCTTCGTTCAATTTTAGGTCACGATCCGTTGCTTTATCCGATAGATATCTGCGACAAGCAAGCGCTAACGCAGTTATTTGACAAATATACTTTCGAGGGCGTCATTCATTTTGCGGCGTACAAAGCGGTCGGCGAATCTGTAGACAAACCGCTGGACTACTATCAGAACAATTTAGTAGGCCTGATCAATGTACTTTCGCTATTGCAATCTCGTCAGGTCAAGAATTTTGTGTTTTCTTCTTCGTGTACCGTTTATGGCGAACCCAAAGGCGAGAAAGAAGTCAGTGAAACAACCCCTAAGCAATTACCAGAGTCACCATATGGCTATACCAAATGGATGGGCGAGCAAATCATTGCTGATTTTCACCGCAGTGCGCCAGAGATCAAGCTCATGAACCTCAGGTATTTCAATCCAGTTGGTGCGCATCCTTCGGCGCTTATTGGCGAGTTCCCGATCGGAAAACCCAATAATCTTTTGCCTTTTGTAACCCAAACGGCCATCGGAAAGTACCCGCACCTGACCATTTTTGGCAACGATTACCCCACCCGTGACGGCTCTTGCATCCGCGACTACATCCATGTACAAGATTTGGCAGAAGCGCACGTTGCGGCCCTAGACTTCTTGTCTAAACAACAAGAAGGGCTGCTAGAAGCGGTGAATATCGGCACCGGCACCGGCACTTCAGTACTTGAAATTGTCTCGGCATTTGAACGCGTTACAGGCCAAGCCTTGCCGCATGTCATTGGACCGAGAAGACAGGGCGACGTCATTGAAATTTACGCCAATGCCACCAAGGGTGAGCAACTGCTCGGCTGGAAGGCCCGCTTAGGCATAGAAGATGCCCTCCGAGACGCGTGGGCCTGGGAGCAATACCTCGCGACCCTATGATCATCGATACGCATTCACACCTCTACGCCGAAGAATTTGATATTGATCGCGCTGAAGTACTGAGCCGCGCCACCCAAATTGGTGTGGGCGCCATTCTTTTGCCAAATATCGACGTTGAAAGCATTGCCGCATTAGAAAATTTGGCAGACACAACGGCAAATTGCATCCCGATGATGGGCTTGCACCCCACTTACGTCAAAGCCAATTGGCAGCAGGAATTAGCCAACATAGAAAAACAGCTTTTTGCTGCGCCAGCGCGTTATTGCGCCGTGGGTGAAATCGGCCTCGACCTCTACTGGGACGACACCTTTCTCGAAGCCCAAAAAGAGGTTTTTCGGATCCAAGTGCAGTGGGCAAAAAAACTTCAGTTACCAATTGCTATTCATGTGCGCAAGGCATTTGAAGAATTATTTGCCGTGCTCGACGAAGAGTGGACACCTGAGCTCAGCGGTGTTTTTCATTGCTTTACAGGTAGCAAAGAGCAAGTGCAGCGCATCCTTAAATACCAACAGTTTTATTTCGGCATTGGCGGTGTACTTACCTACAAAAATGCCGGTTTGGCTGAGGTAGTGAAGGAAATTCCTTTAGACAGACTACTACTCGAGACAGACGCACCTTATTTGTCGCCGGTTCCGTATCGGGGCAAGCGCAATGAGCCAAGTTACCTCATAGAAGTAGTGAGTAAACTCCAAGAAGTATTGGGCCTCAGTGCGGCGCAAATAGAAAAGCTCAGCTCAGACAACGCCATTCGTTTATTCGCTTTAGAAAAATTCCTTACTTTCGAGCATGCGTAAGCTCTTACTTATTTATACCGGCGGCACCATTGGCATGATCACCAATGCGCAAACTGGCGCCCTCGAAAGCTTTGATTTCTCGCACCTCTATGGGCATATTCCTGAGCTCAAACGCTTTGAACTCGATATCCAAGTCAAGAGTTTTGACCCGCCACTAGATTCTTCGGAGCTAGGCCCACAACATTGGCAGCAACTGGCCAGTTGGATTGCCTCGAGCTACGAGCTTTTTGATGGTTTTGTGATCCTGCACGGTACCGACACCATGGCTTACACTGCAAGTGCCTTGAGTTTTATGTTGCAAGGCCTCAAGAAACCCATCGTATTTACAGGTTCACAATTGCCTATTGGTATCATCAGAACCGACGGTAAAGAAAACCTCATTACAGCCATCGAAATTGCGGCGGCAACCGATGCACAGGGCGAACCCATCTTACAGGAAGTTGCGGTTTATTTTGAATATGCTTTGTTCAGAGCCAACCGCAGCTCCAAAGTTTCAGCACATCAATTTGAGGCTTTTGCCTCCCCAAATTATCCATTGCTAGCCAAAGCGGGCGTACAAATAGAATGGTTTCAAGAACGTTTGTTCAGAACGCCGCTCCCTACTTTGCAAGCGCAATTCGAAGTTTCCAATGAGGTCTTGATTTGGCGACTTTTCCCCGGAATGCCTTTTGAACACTATGCAAAAGCGCT
>JBFYPV010000014.1:0-5042 GCA_041303085.1 Crocinitomicaceae bacterium | reverse complement strand
CACTTTTCACAACTCATCTTGTCGGGTTCGCCAGCAGGTGCAGGTGTGGTCTTTGTAGACAACGTACTGTTCTTTGACCAGAACCAGAGCAACTTGAATGAAGTAGCCGCTAACCACTATTTGATAGCACCGAATCCGAGTTCAGATGTCATTCAGATCAAAGGATGTCAGCACCCAACAAGTATCGAAATCTACAACACGCTTGGGCAATTGTGTTTGGCTACGGAATCGGCAACCACAACTACACAAATCGATATCAACGCCTTTAAAGAAGGGATTTATATTTTGAAGCTGCGCGACCTACAAACGGGGCAAACGCAAACTTATCGCATCGAGAAAAAGTAAGACCGGATTTGGATTTCGTCTGCTTGCAACTGCCTTTTGAGCGCCTCTAAACCTGCAAATTTTTGTTCAGATCTGATGCGCTCATGCAAACTGAGTGCGAGGTAAGCCTCATAGATATCATCTTGAAAATCAAAGAAGTGGACTTCTATTTTGCGCTCCACTTTGGCTTCTTTGATGGTGGGTCGCCAGCCAATGTTCATCATGCCGTATAGTGTAACACCATTGTATTCGCTCGACACCGCATACACGCCGTCGGCAGGCAAAATTTTCTCGGCCTCAGTGAGTTGTACATTGGCCGTTGGAAAGCCAATGCTGCGCCCATTTTGCAGTCCTCTAGATACGTGCCCGGATACTTGATATGGCTGGCCTAAATAAGCATTTGCTTGCGCAATTTGGCCTTGTTCTATTGCTTTTCTGATCTTAGAGGAACTGATGTAAACTTCGTCGATTTGCTCGACTGGAATTTCTTTGACTTCAAAAAAACCTTTGGCTTCGTAGCTGCGCAAAAAAGCTAAATTGCCTTGGCGGTCGTGGCCAAATTGGTGGTCGTAACCGATGATAACGCTGTGTGCATTGAGCCCATTGATCAGGACCTCCTCCACAAACTGGGCGGCTGTTTGCTGCGCCAATTGTGCGTTGAATTCCAGTACTACAACGTGGTCCAGACCAAGCGCCGCCAGCCTAGCGAGTTTCTCTTCTTGGGTCTGGATGAGGCCCAAGGGCTGATCTGGAAATAAGATGCGGCGTGGGTGCGGATGAAAAGTGAGCAACACAGAAGCCAAGCCTTGTTGCTTGGCCTGCGCGCAAACTGTTGAAAGTATTTTTTGATGACCTAAATGCAGGCCGTCGAAGGTCCCGATGGTGAGGACCGTTTTTTGGTTTTTTGGAAAAGTAGCTAGTTGCTTGTGCAGCTCCATTAGAGGATAAGCATGGCGTCTCCGTAAGAATAGAAACGGTACTTTTCTCTGACCGCTTCTTCATATGCTTTGTGCATGAGTTCATGGCCCATAAAGGCGGAAATCATCATGAGCAAAGTGGAAAGAGGCGTGTGGAAATTGGTAATGAGGCTGTCGGCAATGCTGAATTCGTAAGGCGGAAAAATGAATTTGTTGGTCCAACCGTCATAAGGCTTGAGCATGCCGTCCGTAGAGACAGATGTTTCTATCGAGCGCATGGAGGTGGTTCCGACGGCGCATACTCTGCGCTTGTGGCGCTTGGCGTCGTTGACCATTTCTACGGCACTTTCGGGGATGATGACCTGCTCGGAATCCATTTTGTGCTTGGTGAGGTCTTCTACCTCGACAGAACGAAAAGTACCAAGGCCAACGTGAAGTGTGAGCTCGGCAAAGTTGATTCCTTTCAATTCCAAACGCTTGAGCAATTGCTTTGAGAAGTGAAGACCAGCTGTTGGTGCAGCAACGGCACCCTCAACGCTTGCAAAAACGGTTTGGTAGCGCTCTTCGTCTTCAGGTTCTACTTCTCTTTTGATGTATTTTGGAAGGGGTGTTTCGCCCAACTCAGTGATTTTAGCTTTGAAGTCTTCGTAAGGGCCGTCGAATAAAAAACGAAGGGTGCGGCCTCTAGAAGTGGTGTTGTCAATGACCTCAGCCACAAGAGAGTCGTCTTCGCCAAAATATAATTTGTTGCCAATGCGGATTTTGCGTGCAGGATCTACTAAAACATCCCACAAAAGGCTTTCGCGGTTGAGTTCGCGCAATAAAAATACTTCGATTTTGGCACCTGTTTTTTCTTTGTTGCCGTACATGCGGGCAGGAAAAACGCGGGTGTTGTTCATGATCATGACGTCGCCTTCGTCAAAATAATCAAGGACGTCGCGGAACATTTTGTGCTCTATGAGGCCGGTAGCGCGGTGCACAACCATTAGGCGGCATTCGTCACGGGTTTCTTCTGGATAATTGGCGATTAATTCTTCAGGGAGGTTGAAGTCAAAATCAGAAAGTTTCATTTTGCTCATAGGACGTTTTTTGAATCCCTGCTTTCAGGGGAGCGCAAAGATACAACATCAAGACCCCCCATGTCAAGTAATTACCCAACTATTTCTAGAATTGGAAGTAAACAAAGGCTTTAAAGGTATCTGATACCGCTTGATACATGATAAATACCGACACGGCAAAAGTGAGCGCCTGAACGGGCATTGGCCATTTTGAAAAGAACAAAACAGTTTGGTCTTTCCATTTTTGTGGCAACCAATGCGACAAAAAGCCGAGCATGATGAGGTAAAAAATTCCTTGGTAATTATTCCAGACTTTCCACCAGGTGTCGCTCGTCCAGTCAAATTGCGCTGTTACGGTCGTCAAGAATTTTAAGGGCTGATCGGCTTCTGGCAAACGGAACCAAATGCGGGTAAAGGTAATGAAGGTCAAGGTCAGCAATATACGCCAGGCCCGCACCGACCAATGCGTTGCGTTTTCATATGGGCTAATGCGCTTCCAGTAATTGTAGATCACCAACGCTGCACCATTCATTGCGCCCCAAATCACAAAATTCTGACTCGCACCGTGCCATAAACCACCTACGATCATCGTGATGAGCAAGTTCAAGTCGCGGACGGCAAACGTTCGAAAACCAGGCCAAAATTGCCATAAAATCAAATAGACAACGAGCAGTACGCCATAAGTATACCAGAGCTCCACCCAGCCGGTGATGAAATACAAAAAGCCTAAAATGACAGCCGTCATGATGGCAGTGCCCCAAGATCCTTTCTTGTTTCCGCCGAGTGGAATATAAAGGTAGTCGCGCAGCCAAGAACTTAAAGATTTATGCCAACGACGCCAAAATTCTGCCACAGAAACGGCTTTATATGGCGAGTTGAAATTCTCCAATAAATTGAAGCCCATGAGCTTGGAAACGCCAATGGCCATGTCGGTATAACCAGAGAAGTCGGCATAAATTTGCAGGGAATAAGCAAACATAGCGATGACTCCAACAAAACCAGGATACGCATCTGGTGCATCCAGCACTTTGTCAATAAAATGCACGGCGATATAATCTGCAAAGATGAGTTTCTTGAGCAAGCCCTTGCCGATCATCCAGAGCGACCACGAAAAATCGTATTTACTCAGCTGATACGGTGCATGAATTTGCGGAATGAAATCGCGGGCACGCACAATAGGCCCTGCAATAAGGTGCGGAAAATACGTGACGTAAAAAGCGTAGTCAAAGAAGTTTTTGGCAGCCGGAATCTCTTTTCTGGAGATGTCCACCAAATAAGAAATGTTGTGAAAGGTAAAGAACGAGACGCCGATTGGCACGAGAATTTTATCGACAAAACTGCCCTTGCCAAACCATTCGTTGCCAATTACTGCAAACTGATTGACCACATTGTAATCAGTGCCAAATTGTGCATTGAAGGCATCGGTAAAAAAGTAGGCATATTTAAAGTAGAACAAGGCGGCCAAATTAACGATGAGCCCTGAAATCAAAAATCCTTTATTCCATTTGGGTCGGTCTAAGCAACCAACGCCTCGACCGATCAAATAATTGAACAAAAGCATAAAGCCTAGCAACAACACAAAATTTCCGGAGGTTTTGAAATAGAAAAACAAACTGACTGCTGTCAAGAAAATACTGCGCAGCAAATAACGCTTGTGGATCAAGACAAATACGGCCATAACAGCCAAGAAAAACAACCAAAAATCAAGTCTTGTGAACAGCAAGCTTTCTTGATGTTGCCAGGAAAATAGTTCGTGTATGCGATTCATATCAATTGCGCAAATTTTGTAAACTCGTGAGGTTTTTTTGAAAAGCCTCGATCAATAATGTACCCTTGAGGTGGTAACCTGTACCTGTAAAGTGAACGTAATCGGCTTGCATCAGGCCCATGTTTTTCCAGGTTTTGGAAGACCCCAACTCCCCCATGATGCCGTAAAAATCCCAGACAGCCATTTGGTATTGCGCCGCGAGCTGAAAAATCACATCGCGCTGACGCGCCGTATTGCGATTGGGGTACTTGCGCATGTAGTAGTCGTCGTTGGGCACCGTTAGCAAGATGGCGCAATTTGGATTGCTCTGCAATACCTGTAAAATCATTTTCTCCAGGTTTGCTTTATAAACTTGGGGGTCAAAGGCCTCGTAGCTGCAATGTGCATCGTTGGTGCCCACCGAGAAAATAAACAAATCGGGGGCGCGCAATTGTAAATCTCGACTGAAATTGGCGTTGGCTAGATACGTGGGCAAACTGGCGCCGTTGATGCCAATGGCGGTGTAGGTTATGCCCGGTAAATCATTCAAAAACTCAAAACCAAAAAGTTCTAGCGTGAAGGGTGTTGTGTTGTTTTTGACAAAAAGAAGGTCTAGGGAATCGAGGTGGTCGGAGAAGCGAATTTCGGTATAACCCATTGCTGGAAAATGCACGAGGTCAGTCACTAAAAGTTCTTGGTCGCCAAAGTTGAGTTCGTAGGGGAATTCACCGGTGTTGTGGTAAATCCGCAGCCGGTCAAAAGGAGGCTTCACGAGGGTGCGCAGGTGCTTGAAGTTAATAATGACCAAAGAATCTGGACAAGAAATGGCGGCGCCACTGAGGCCGTAATCAAAATCTTCTGGCCGCTGATTGACACTGCGAAAACCCTTCCAGGTATTTGGCGACGAAAAGTTATAGTTCGTCGGATTGTTGGTGTGGGCCAAACTGTACGGAAACACCAAACCGCGTTCGCCACTCAAACCCGGCCAATTGGATT
>JBFYPV010000013.1:0-4236 GCA_041303085.1 Crocinitomicaceae bacterium | reverse complement strand
ACCCACGGCAAAACAACAACCAGTTCCTTATTGACCCATCTCTTGACCGAGATTGAAGTGGGTTGCACCTCATTTTTAGGCGGAATAGCCAGTAATTTTGCCTCCAACTTAGTGCTGCATGCCGAAAGTCCGTATGCCGTTATTGAGGCCGATGAATTCGACCGCAGTTTTTTACAGCTCTCACCGTTTGCAGCAATTGTGACGGCTGCAGATGCCGACCACCTCGATATCTACGGAACCGAAGATGCATTTTTGGAGGGTTTTAGGCAGTTCACTATGCGCATTGATCCGAAAGGATTTTGCATTCAAAAAGAAGGTCTTCAGCTCCAGAGTTTGGCCCCGATTTTCACCTATGCAATTGATTCTCAAACCGCGCATTATAGTTTTTTGAACCTGCGCTACGCGAACGGTTTTCAGGTGGCCGATTTGAAAATTGGCGCGCACTATTACGAAGGATTTGAACTCGGTTTGCCCGGCATTCACAATGCAGAAAATGCACTTGGCTGTATCGCTTTACTCGATTGTTTGGGTTTTGACGCAGAAACGCTCCGTCCTGCACTCAAAAGTTTCAAAGGCGTCAAAAGGCGTTTTGAATACCATTTGCGCACCCCTGATTTGACCTACATAGATGACTACGCGCATCATCCGACAGAAATCAACGCCCTGATCTCTTCGGTAAAGGCCATTTATCCTGGTCAGCAAATCACTGGTATTTTTCAGCCGCATTTGTTCTCCCGCACACAAGATTTTGCAACTGAATTTGCCCAAGCTTTGGCGCAACTCGATACACTTTATTTGTTGCCAATTTATCCAGCGCGAGAAGTGCCGATTCCAGGTGTGACGAGCGAATGGTTGGCAGAGCTCACTCCGCTTCAAAACAAGTGGGTATTGGATTCACATGAAATACTAACGGCACTTCAAAAACCACAAAAAGGTGTGGTGCTCACCATTGGCGCTGGCGACATCGACCGCATGGTTGGTCCGTTGACAGCTTTACTCAATATGCAAAAACAACCGCGATGAAAATTTGGCTTTTTAGGATCTTCTGGTTGCTGCTCGCCATTGGTGTGGTAGTTGTCTTTTATTTTGCCAAAGCATCCGAACAAGAAAAAGTACTCGACACGCCCAAAATCTCGATCCATGCTGCCGACGAAAACGCTTTTTTAACCAAATCAGAATTGCTCGCTCGCTTGCAGTTGCGCAACTTATTTCGACGAGATATGCAGGCCAACGAACTCAAAATTCACCGCATCGAGCGCAACATTGCAGCGATGGCAGAGGTCAAGTCCGTAGATGTATTCAAGCATTTGGGTAATAGTTGGGAAATCAAATTAGAACTCCGCAAACCAATTGCGCGCATCTTCAATTTGAAAGGTCAAAGCTATTACCTTGATCAGGACGGTTTTATGATGTATCGCTCCGCTTTGCATACGGCCAGAACACTCGTGTTTTCGGGGCATATCCCCGATGCCTATAACCCCCGTCTTCACTGTGATTTTATTAACAATTCAAATTTGAAAAGTTCTCAAAAAATTGGTCAAATCTACCGCATTTCAAATTATGTTTGTAATGATCCATTAATGCAAAAATTAATCGGTCAAGTTTACCTAGAACCCGACGGTGATTTCATCCTCATTCCGTTGCTTGGTGAACAACAAATTGTCTTCGGTCCGGCACGCAGTACCGAAGAAGTTTCAGACAAATTTGAACGTCTGAGCCATTTTTACAAAGAAGCCCTGCCCCACGAAGGCTGGAACAAATACAAAGAAATAAGTGTCAAGTATGAAGGACAAATCGTTTGCAGAAAAAAATAACAATCCCGAGGTAAAGAGCACGCGTGTGGTTGTCGGTTTGGATATTGGCACCACTAAAATTGCTTGCTTTGTCGGTCGCAAAAACGAGCACGACAAAATTGAAATCGTCGCCATGGGCAAAAGCGAGTCTTTGGGCGTGATGCGCGGCGTGGTTTCCAACATAGAGCGCACAGTGCAGTCCATCAACGCAGCTGTAGAGGCTACCCAAGACGCTGTAGACGGCGATCTCAAAATCAAAAATGTGCATGTCGGTATAGCTGGTCAGCACATCAGAAGCATGCAACACCGCGGTATTTACACGCGTCGCACCACCAACGGTGAAATCTCTCAGGTAGACATCGATGCATTCGTAGACGACATGTATCAAATGGTCATGAATCCAGGAGAAGAAATCATTACCGTTATCCCGCAAGAATACATCGTCGATGGCGAACCAGAAATCAAAGATCCGATCGGGATGGCTGGTGTTCGCTTAGAAGCCAACTTTCATATCATCAGTGGGCAGGTTACCAACGTTCAGAACATTACCCGTTGCGTAGACCGCTCTGGCTTGAAAGTCAAAGATATTATTTTAGAGCCCATTGCATCTGCTGAAGCTGTACTCTCCGAAGAAGAAAAAGAAGCGGGTGTTGTACTCGTCGATATCGGCGGCGGCACCACCGATGTAGCTATTTTCCACGACGGTCTCATTCGCCACACCGCAGTGATTCCATTTGGCGGCAACGTCATTACCCAAGACATCAAAGAAGGTTGCAGGATCATGCAGCGTCAGGCCGAAATGCTCAAAGTGAAGTTCGGTAGTGCTTTGGCTTCGGAAAGCAAAGAAAACGAAGTTGTTTGCATCCCTGGCTTGCGCGGACGCGATCCGAAAGAAATTACCTTGCGCAATTTGGCGAGTATCATTCAAGCCCGCATGGAAGAAATCATCGAATTGGTGAACCTCGAAATCAAAAGTACAGATTACGAGAAAAAACTCATCGGCGGTATTGTTGTTACGGGTGGCGGTTCGCAACTCAAGCACCTCACGCAACTCATCGAATACCTCACAGGCATGGATGCACGCATCGGTTACCCAACTGAGCACTTGGCCAATACCAACGACATCGATGTCTTGTCTAGTCCGAAATACGCCACAGGCATCGGATTGGTCTTGAAAGGATTCGAGAGTTTTGAGGCAGCACAACCATGGGAGCAACAACCTAGTGCCAAGCAAGAAGACCCCATTATTGAGCAGGTCATTGCAGACAAGCAAGAAAAAATTAAAACGCATTCAAAACCTGGTCGCCGAGGCGAATTTTTTGACCGTATTTTAGGTCGTGTAGGAAAATTCTTTGACGATTCAGAAGATTAATATTTAAGACAAACTTGGTTATACAAAGCAGTATTATGGAATTTGATTTACCAAAACACGACACACCACAAGCGGCCTCTATCATCAAAGTGATCGGCGTAGGCGGCGGCGGCTCAAATGCCGTTAACCACATGTATTTGCAAGGCATCGCTGGTGTGGATTTTATCGTTTGCAACACAGATTGCCAAGCGCTCGATCTTTCGCCAGTTCCGCACAAAATTCAATTAGGGCCAAACCTAACTGAAGGCCGTGGCGCCGGCATGATTCCTGAAGTCGGCATGAACGCCGCAATGGAAAACATCCAAGAAATCCGCGAGTTGCTGTCCAAAGACACCAAAATGGTTTTCGTAACTGCCGGCATGGGCGGGGGCACTGGTACAGGTGCAGCACCGGTTATTGCGCAAGTTGCCAAGGACCTCGGTATCTTAACGGTTGGCATCGTTACGGTTCCATTTAATTTTGAAGGCCGCAAAAGACGCCAACAAGCCGAAGAAGGTTTGGAGCGCATGCGCCAAAATGTCGACACCTTGCTGATCATCAACAACGAGCGTTTGCGTGAGTTTGGCAAGAACATGTCTCTTTCTGAGGCGTTTTCTCATGCCGACGACGTCTTAACGGTTGCTGCAAAAGGCATTGCCGAAGTGATTTCCGTCACTGGCGCCATCAACGTAGACTTCAACGATGTGAATACCGTGATGCGTGACTCTGGCCACGCCATCATGGGTAGTGCCATTGCTGCTGGCGAAGACCGCGCGGTTGTAGCCGTCAAAAACGCACTCAACTCTCCATTGCTCTACGACAACGACATCAACGGTGCACGTTATGTCTTGCTCAATATCTCTTACGGAGACCGCGAAGTCATGATGGACGAAATCACGGACATCACAGATTACATCCAAGAAGCAGCTGGTTCTACCGCCGACGTAATTTGGGGCCATGGCCACGATGCTTCTCTCGGAGACCAACTCAGCCTCACCATCATTGCAACTGGCTTCAGTTCTTCACCTTTAACAGGTTTTGAAAAGGGTCCGGAGCGCACAGTGGTTGTCCTCGAAGAAGAGAAAAAACAAG
>JBFYPV010000012.1:0-3082 GCA_041303085.1 Crocinitomicaceae bacterium | reverse complement strand
TTCCAGACTCCAGCTATTTTGAACAAGTAGAGGCTACGGTTTCTGAAGTCGTAGATGGTCAAGTGACACGCACTTGGGCGCTCCAAGACACCATCGTTCAAGACAAAGACACCAACGGCCTTTTTTATGGCCCAGAACAAAAAGCGTATTATTTCAAGACCCTTCCGACAGGCCCTTTAGAAGCTATTCAAACGTCAAGCAACCCTATGCTGAGCTCACTGAAGCCAACAGCAACCTATCGCTTCAAAGCCATCATCAACGGCGGCGAGTTTGAAGTGAGCGGCCAAACTGAACTTGTTCGTGGCATGACCTCTCCTTCGGCATCTCAAAATTTTACTTTCAAATTTGCCGATGATCCAGGAGAATACATCTCCACCGGAGTCGCGATTTCCAATACGGGTAATTCCTACATTACTAGTGCGCATCTAGATGTATTATTCAACGAGCACCAGGGGTCCAGTATGTCAGAAAAATCCTTCCGCTGGAAACTCGGCGAAGCGGCAGTAGAACCCTTCTCCACCCGCACGTATTCAGCAGTGGGTAGAACGTTCTACGACCTCGTCAAAGCCAATGCAAGCAACAACCCAGCCATAGACAAGCGCACCTTCAAAGGCATCCGCGTCATCCTTACTGGTGGTGCCGAAGAACTTTACAACTACATGAGCGTCAATTCACCGAGCTCTAGTTTGGCGCAAAGCAAACCCACCTACACCAACCTGAGTGTCACCAACGGCAAGCGCGTAGTCGGAATTTTCTCCTCGCGTCAGACCGTAACCTACTACAAACCCTTTTATACTTCTCCACAGCAAGCCTACATCAGAGCCATCGATAAAAAATCGACCCGCGAGCTTTGCAACGGCCCGATCACCGGATTCTTGCTTTTCTGCTCCAACCATCCGGGCGATAACGTCGTGGGACAAGAAGAGTCTTTTGCTTGTAACTAAATGACCGAACGCCAGACACTCTTCGCCGATGTCTTGTTGCCGGTCCCGATGCGGCAGGTTTTTACCTATCGCGTACCCTTTGAGTTCAATGACCTCATCAGAAGCGGACTGCGCGTTTTGGTGCCTTTTGGCAAAAACAAACTCCTGACCGGGCTCATCACGAACGTTCACCAAACTGTTCCTCAAAACTATCAAGCCAAATACATCGACACCATTCTAGACGAGCAGCCCATCATTACGGGCAAGCAACTCGCTTTCTGGGATTGGATCAGCACGTATTACATGGCACCCATTGGCGACGTCATGAACGCCGCGCTACCCGCCAACTTCAAATTAGCAAGTGAAGCCAAATTTTGCTTGCATCCCGACGCGCCGCTGCAAAGGCCAGAACTCAGTACGCGCGCCGAAGAAATTCTAGAATTGCTCACGGTGCAAACCCAAATGAGCAGCAAAGAACTCACCGAGCGTTTGGGCATCAAAACGATACAACCCTACCTCAAGAAACTCCTCGAGCTCAAGCTCATTGCCAGTGCAGAAGAAGTCCAGGAGCGCTATACACCCAAAACACAACTCTTTATCTTTTTGCACGCAGATTTTCAGCAAGAAGAACAACTCACCGCTTTTCTCAATACCCTAGAACGCAAGCCAAGAGCTGAAAAACAAGTACAGGCCTTACTGCGCTTTATCCAATTGGCCACAGAGGCTGGCAGCTTAGCAGCTCCGGTATCCAAAACGCTTTTACTCAAGCACGACATCAGTGCATCGGCGCTCGCGACGCTAGAAAAGCAGGGCGTCTTTCAAATAGAACGGCTCCAAGTAGATCGGCATGCCAGCGTGGGTGAAGGAAAGGGTGCCTTCAAGCCACTCACCGAAGTTCAGCTCACCTCGCTGCAAGAAATCGAAACGGGTTTTGCGCAAAAAGATGTCTGTTTGTTTTACGGCGTAACGGGCTCAGGCAAGACCGAAATTTATGTCCAACTGATCCAGCAATACCTAGATTTAGGTAAGCAGGTACTGTTCTTGATACCCGAAATTGCGCTCACCACCCAACTGATTGGGCGCCTTCAACACTACTTTGGCGATTTAGTGGGCGTCTACCACAGCCGCTTCAACCAAAACGAACGCATTGAAATCTGGAACCACGTGCTGGCCAATGACCCGCACAAATTCAGAATTATTGTCGGGGCGCGCAGCTCTGTTTTCTTGCCCTTTGCCGACCTCGGCTTGGTCATCGTAGACGAAGAACACGAAGCGTCTTTCAAGCAATACGACCCCTCTCCGCGCTACAACGCCCGAGATGCCGCTATTGTATTAGCCAAATTACACAGCGCAAAAGTTTTGTTGGGTTCGGCCACGCCATCCACCGAATCGTATTCAAACGCGAAGCAAGGCAAATACCATTTAGTCCAACTAGCAGACCGCTACAAAGGCCTGCAACTGCCGCTCATGATTTGCGCCGACCTCAAAAGAGAAAAGCGACTCAAAAACATGCAGTCGCATTTTTCCAGTCTACTGCTCGATGAAATGAAACAGGCGCTGGCCAAAAAAGAACAAATCATCCTGTTTCAAAATAGACGAGGCTATACCCCTATTTGGTCTTGCGAAGTTTGTGCCTGGACGCCGCGTTGCGAACACTGCGACGTCAGCCTCACCTACCACAAGCACAGCAATATGCTCAAATGCCACTATTGCAGCTACACAACTCCACCAATTGGTTCTTGCACCAACTGCGGCAGCAACCGCCTGCGCATGATTGGCTTTGGCACCGAAAAAATCGAAGACGAACTCCAACTCATCTTTCCGAATACCATCTTCAAACGCATGGACCTCGACAGCACGCGCTCCAAAAATGCCTACGAAGAAATCATCGACAACTTTGCCAACCGCCGCATCGACGTCCTGATCGGCACCCAAATGGTCACCAAAGGCCTCGATTTTGACCACGTCTCATTGGTAGGCATCCTCGACGCCGACATGCTACTCAACCGACCCGACTTTCGTGCCTATGAACGCGCCTTCCAACTGATGTCTCAGGTGGCAGGTAGAGCAGGTCGCAAAGAAAAGCAAGGAAAGGTCGTGATTCAAAGCGCGCAAGCAGAGCATTGGGTACTCGAACGCGTCATGGCCCACGACTTCAT
>JBFYPV010000011.1:0-5942 GCA_041303085.1 Crocinitomicaceae bacterium | reverse complement strand
GCAGCATCTACAGCTGCAGCATCGAGTAATTCTTCAAACCCTACTTTGGTAAGGTCTTCTTTCATGGGTTGAACGAGTTCTGCTGGATACATATCAATAGTTTTTTACAAAATTAGCGAAGTCTGACAGACACAGTGTCATTTAGGTGTCATTTTCGTTGGGCAACAATGCCAAATGCCTTTTGAAATGCTTTGTTTTGATCTCTTTTTTGTTGAAGTAGCTCGACAAAATGCATGGCTAGTGCGTGCTGCGAACTTTGTTGGACAATAGCCAAACAGAGGTAGTCGGCATAAAAAGCTTGATTGGGTTTGCGCGCAAAAGTAAACTGTCTGTTTTTGAAAAATGGCTTTAAGTGTTGTAAATGGGTGTCGTAGCGGCAAAGGTAGAGCGTTTTTTTGCGTTCGAAATCAGCTTCTAAAGCGAGTTCGTGGTCTTTGTAGCCCTGCAGGAGTTGTCTGTAGCTTTGTTGCAGGTCAGCGTTTTCATGGCGTTTGCGGTAAGCATAGGCAAGGTGCGCTTTCAAAATAGGCTCGGCTTTTTTGTCGGCAGCAGCCCAGAGATAAAGCTTTGACAAATCTTCAAATGCCCGCACCTTGACCACCGAGTCTGGCACATAGGAGATCCCGACAGGAATACTGGCAAAATAGGGTTCGTGGTGCGCAAAGTGCAATTTTTTCAAATGGCGTTGTTCCGACAAGCCATCGATCAAAATGAGGTCAAAGCCGGGGTCCCAGGGATTGGTTTGAATCGCTTTGCGAATGGCTCTTGCACTTAGGTCGAGGATGGTAAGTTTGAGGTGCTTGCGCTTGGCTATTTTCTGAAATATGTGTTTTTGCGCAGCACTCATGAAGTTCTGAGCAATAGCCAATTCTTGATGGGTCTCGGGTTGTGCATTTTCAAGCGCACAGCCAGCGAGAAGTAAAATCAGTAGGAGGGATAAATAGCTACGCACCAGTCAGTTTTTTGATGTCGTTGAGTTTGAGCAGGGCTTCTACGGGCGTGAGTGAATTGATGTCCGTAGAGACGAGTTCGTCGTGGATTTGTTGCAAAACAGGGTCGTTGAGTGCAAAGAAACTCAGTTGGACGTCTTGCGCAATAGCTTGAACAGCGGGTTTACTTGCCTTGGCTTTTGATCCGCTACCCACATTGGCATGGCTCGCCTCGAGGTCCTTGAGTACGTTTTCGGCGCGCTTGACGACTTGTGCCGGCATGCCTGCAAGCTTGGCTACGTGTATCCCGAATGAGTGTGCGGAGCCGCCGGCCACTAATTTGCGCAAAAACAGCACTTGCGCACCCAATTCTTTGACGCTGACATTGAAATTATGAATGCGCTCAAAGCGCTTGGCCATTTCATTGAGTTCGTGGTAGTGCGTAGCAAAGAGTGTTTTGGCTCTGGCTTTCGGGTTTTCGTGTAAGAATTCGGCAATAGCCCAGGCAATAGAGATGCCATCATAAGTGCTGGTGCCTCGGCCAATTTCGTCGAGTAAAATCAGGCTGCGTTCCGAAATATTATTGAGAATGCTTGCTGTTTCGTTCATTTCCACCATAAAAGTAGACTCTCCTGAAGAGATGTTGTCTGAAGCGCCAACGCGCGTAAAGATTTTGTCTACCAAACCGATGTTGGCTGCACGCGCCGGCACAAAAGAACCGATTTGCGCCATCAGTACAATGAGCGCAGTTTGGCGTAAAATGGCACTTTTACCGCTCATGTTGGGTCCGGTGATCATGATGATTTGCTGGCTGTTGTTGTCCAAGAAAATATCGTTGGCAATATAGCTGTCGCCTATTGGCAAGCGTTGCTCAATGACCGGATGCCTGCCTTCTTTGATGTCGAGTTCAAATCCATCAGTGAGGGTGGGCAAACAGTAATTTTGAGCGCAGGCAACTTTGGCAAAGGAGAAAAGGCAATCGAGTTGTGCGAGGAGCTGCGCATTTTTTTGAATAGGACCAATGAAATCGGCCATAGCAAAAATGAGCTCTTGGTAGATTTGTTGTTCTATTTTGAGTATTTTCTCTTCTGCGCCGAGTATTTTTTGTTCGTATTCTTTGAGTTCTTCGGTGATGTAGCGTTCGGCCGACACCAACGTTTGTTTGCGGATCCAGGTCTCCGGAACTTTGTCTTTGTGGGTGTTGCGCACCTCAATATAATATCCGAAGACGTTATTGAAGGCAATTTTGAGGCTCGAGATACCAGTTGCTTGGCTTTCTCTTTGCTGAATTTGCTCTAGGAAATCTTTGCCGTTGGTAGAGATCGTGCGCAGCTCGTCGAGCTGTTCATCACGCCCTTCTTTGATTACCGGGCCTTTGCCGATCTGCACGGCGGGTTCAGAGCTGAGGTTGGTTTCAATGAGGTTGATGAGCGACTGACAAGCGTCTAGGTTGGCGAGGAGCGCTTGCAAACTTTTGTTCTGAATGGGCTGCAGCAAGCCGTGAATCGGGTCAATTTGTTGGAGCGTGCGCTTGAGGTGTTGTACTTCTCTCGGATTGATTTTCCCGACGGCAACTTTTGAAATGAGCCGCTCGAGGTCGCCGATTTCGCGCAAGCGGTCGTCGAGCTCATCGTGGAGTGCTTGCTCCTGCTTCAGGGCAGCAACAACCTGATGCCTTTCTTCTATGGGCTTGCGGTCTTTGAGCGGCAAAACCAACCAGCGCTTGAGTAAGCGCCCGCCCATTGGGGTTTTGGTTTTGTCTAAGACTTGCGAAAGCGTAATGGCGTTGTCGTGCGGAGAATGAATGAGTTCGAGGTTGCGAACGGTAAAGCGGTCGAGCCACATATAGCGATCGGGCGCAATGCGCGAGATGCCGGTGATGTGGCCGAGTTGTTGTTGTTGGTTTTCAGCAAGGTAATGAAATACAGCGCCAGCGGCAATAATCGCTAAGTCTTGGTTTTCTAGGCCAAATCCTTTGAGTGATTTGGTGCCAAAATGCTTGTTAAGCTGTTCATTGGCGAAATCCGAGCCAAACACCCAGTCTTCTAATTTGAAGTGAAAGGCGTCGTTGCCAAATAACTCGTGAACGGCACTCGTTTTACTTTTCTGATAAATGACTTCGGTTGGTCTGAAGCCACTGATGAGTTTGTCAATGTAGTTGGCAGTGCCTTGCGCCACGAGAAATTCGCCTGTTGAAATATCCAGAAACGCTGCGCCAACTTCGGTTTTGTCGAGGTGGAGTGCACACAAAAAGTTGTTGCTGCGCTGGTCCAAAACTTGGTCGTTGAAGGCCAAACCGGGTGTAACGAGTTCGGTAACGCCGCGCTTCACGATGGTTTTGGTCATTTTCGGATCTTCGAGCTGATCGCAAATAGCCACGCGTTGCCCAGCGCGCACCAGCTTAGGCAAGTACGTTTCTAAAGAGTGGTGCGGAAAGCCGGCGAGTTCCATGTCGGCGGCGGCCCCATTCTTTCTTTTGGTGAGGATAATGCCAAGGATGCGGCTTGCTTTGACGGCATCTTCGCCGAAGGTTTCGTAGAAATCGCCGACCCTAAATAACAACATAGCATCAGGATGGCGCGCCTTGATTTGATTGTATTGCTTCATCAAGGGCGTTTCGGACGATTTTTCTGCGATTTGCTTAGACACTGTTTCTTTTTAGATGAGTAAAGATAGCCCTTTTTAGCCCTGGACTTCGGGCTATTTTTCCACAATTTTGCAGTATTTTTGAGCCATAGATGTCAGCAAGCCACACCAAAAAATTAAAGTTATGGGAGCTCAATCGGCTCAGCGAAGCCGCTTTTGCCGAGCAAAAGAAGTTTCCATTGGTCTTGGTACTCGATAGCATTCGCTCGCTCAACAACATCGGCTCCTTTTTTAGAACTGCCGATGCGTTTAACGCAGAAGAAATCTATTTGTGTGGCATCACCGCCCAACCGCCGCACCGCGACATCCACAAAACGGCATTGGGCGCTACGGACACCGTGCGTTGGCAGCACCGCACAAGTTTGGCAGAGGCGCTGGCCGAACTCAAAGAGAGGGGTTATGCCATTTGCGTGGTAGAGCAAGCGGTTCAAACAACTTTGTTACAAAATATCGATCAACTGAGTGCGCCGGGCTTTGCGTTGGTTTT
Organism: Crocinitomicaceae bacterium; assembly: GCA_041303085.1. Classification (GTDB taxonomy): domain Bacteria; phylum Bacteroidota; class Bacteroidia; order Flavobacteriales_D; family Crocinitomicaceae; genus UBA952. Next base: position 1,880 of record JBFYPV010000011.1, on the reverse strand, counting down.
TGGCAATGAAGTAGACGGCGTAGATCAGGCTGCATTAGACACAGCAGACCACATCATTGAAATTCCGCAGTTTGGCACCAAGCACAGCCTCAATGTAAGTGTTTGCGCAGGCATCGTGCTCTGGGAATTCACCAAGAAGTATATTTAGAATTAAAATTGATTCCGCAAAATTATTGCGGAGTAATTTAAGCCAAGCGAATCAATAACAAATCGTTCTCCTTGCTAACCACGAGCAACTGATTTTTGGTCAGGGTTTTGAGAGAGGTATCCCAAAGTTTGTTCGAGATGTCAAAGTGCCCACGGAGGTCGCTCAACAAAAGTTGTTTTTCTTGTTGCATTTTTTCGAAAATCGCAGTTTCGGTTTCGTTGAGCGTGACTTTCGGTGCCTGTACTTCAGGTCGCATTTGCGGGAAGAAAAGCACCTCTTGAATGGAGGCGTTGTTGGTGAGGTACATGATCAGGCGGTCCATGCCGATGCCCAAACCACTGGTTGGCGGCATGCCGTATTCGAGCGCGCGCAAGAAGTCTTGGTCAATGAACATGGCTTCGTCGTCTCCGCGTTCTTGCAGCTTGAGTTGCTCCTCAAAGCGCTCGCGTTGGTCAATAGGATCATTGAGCTCAGAGTAAGCATTCGCTACTTCTTTGCCGCAAACCATGAGTTCAAAACGCTCGGTGAGGCTTGGGTCGTCGCGGTGTACTTTGCAAAGCGGTGACATTTCTTTGGGGTAGTCCGTAATGAAAGTCGGCTGGATGTAATTGCCTTCGCACTTTTCACCAAACATTTCGTCGATGAGTTTGCCAGTGCCCATGGTTTCGTCTACTTCGATACCCATGCCGCGCGCTGCGCTGCGGAGTTCGTCTTCGGTTTTGCCTGCAATATCAAAGCCCGTGAAGTCGATGATTGCTTGGCGCATGGTAATGCGTTTGTAAGGCGCTTTGAAATCGATGGTGTGCTCGCCAAACTGAGCAATTGTGGAGCCATTCACTGCCAAAGCGCAGTATTCTAATAATTGCTCGGTGAAGTCCATCATCCAGTTGTAGTCTTTGTAGGCTACGTAGATTTCCATGGCTGTAAACTCAGGGTTGTGGGTGCGGTCCATGCCTTCGTTGCGGAAGTTTTTGGAGAATTCATACACGCCGTCGAAGCCCCCGACGATCAGTCTTTTGAGGTAAAGTTCGTTGGCAATGCGCATGTAAAGCGGGATGTCTAGCGCATTGTGGTGGGTGATAAACGGTCTTGCTGAGGCGCCGCCTGGGATGGCCTGCAAAACAGGTGTTTCAACTTCCATATAGCCTGCACGGTTGAAAAACTCGCGCATGGCGTTGAATAATTTGGTTCTTTTGATAAAAACTTCTTTCACATGACGGTTCACCACGAGGTCGACATAGCGTTGGCGGTAGCGCAACTCTGGGTCTGTGAAAGCGTCGTGCACAACCCCTGCTGCGTCTGTTTTTGGCAAAGGCAAAGGGCGCAAAGACTTGCTGAGGAGCATGAATTCCGTGACGTGAACAGAAATTTCACCTACTTGGGTCTTGAAGACGTGGCCTTTGATACCGATGAAATCGCCGAGGTCGAGTAGTTTTTTGAATACTTCGTTGTAAAGCGTTTTGTCTTCGCCGGGGCAGAGTTCGTCTCGGTTGAAATACACTTGGATACGGCCCGATGCATCTTGAATTTCTGCAAAAGAAGCCTTGCCCATGATGCGCTGCGAAAGCATGCGCCCAGCCAAACAAACCTGTTTACCGTCCTCAAAATTGGTTTTGATAGCTGCAGCGAAAGCATCTACGGGGTAGAGTGCCGCTGGATAAGGATCAATACCGAGATCGCGCAATTTTTGCAAGGATTCGCGACGTAAGATTTCTTGTTCGGAAAGTTCTGG
>JBFYPV010000010.1:0-3900 GCA_041303085.1 Crocinitomicaceae bacterium | reverse complement strand
CCCGCAGCATTAAAGGCGCTGCCAAAATGCAAGGGCTACGCATGGCCTTGTCTATGATAGACCTCACTACCCTTGAGGGCAAGGACACGCCCGCCAAGGTGCGGCAACTTTGTTTCAAAGCACAACATCTTCATGACCAAGCTGCCGATCTGCCCACCGTGGCAGCGGTTTGTGTCTATCCTTCAATGGTTGCTGTTGCCAAAAAAGCCCTCGGCAATTCAGGAATCAAGGTAGCCAGTGTTTCCACCGCATTTCCTTCTGGTCAGGCACCATTTGAAGTCAAGAAATTAGACACCTTATACGCCCTAGATAACGGTGCAGACGAAATCGATATGGTCGTTTCAAGAGGCCGTTTCTTGTCTGGCGATTACCAATTCGTTTACGACGAAATTGCTGCCATCAAGGAATTGTGCAGCACGGCGCGCCTCAAGGTTATTTTTGAAACCGGTGAACTCGATTCTCTCGATCAGGTCAGAAAAATTTCAGACCTCGCCATTGCTGCCGGTGCAGATTTTATCAAAACATCAACCGGCAAAATTCAACCTGCCGCTACCTTTCCCGTTGTGCTCACCATGCTAGGTGCCATTAAAGATCATTTCGACAAAACAGGTCAAATGATTGGCATGAAGCCCGCAGGTGGCATTTCTTCTTCCAAACTTGCGCTGCAACATTTGCTGATGGTAAAGGAAGTCTTAGGCGAGGCCTGGCTCAGCAATGAATGGTACCGTTTTGGCGCCAGTAGCTTGGCCAACGACCTGCTCATGCAATACCAAAAACAGCTCACTGGTAAGTACCAGTCTGCCGCTTACTTTTCAATCGATTAATGATGAGTCAAACAAACTGGAATCTAGAGCCTTCTTTGGAATCTGCAGCACAGATCCAATTGCAAGCACAATACGAACTTTTCATCGACGGAAAGTGGCAAGCACCGCTGTCAAACACCTATTTCGACAACGTGAATCCAGCAGATGAGAGCCATTTGGCCAAAATTGCTTGGGGCAACGCTGCCGACATAGACCTCGCTGTTTGTGCCGCACGCACGGCCTATGACAACGTGTGGTCAAAGCTCAGTGGTGCTGAGCGCGGTAAATACCTCTTTCGCATCGCGCGCCTCATGCAAGAAAAAGCCAAAGAACTGGCCATACTCGAAACATTAGACGGTGGCAAGCCCATCCGCGAGTCCAGAGACATCGATATTCCGTTGGCCTGCAATCATTTCTTTTACTATGCTGGCTGGGCCGATAAACTACAAGAAGCATTTGCAGGACAGCAAGTTAGCGCTTTGGGTGTGGCAGGCCAAATCACACCCTGGAATTTTCCGCTCTTGATGCTCGCCTGGAAAGTAGCACCAGCTTTAGCATGTGGTAATACAGTGGTACTCAAACCTGCAGAAACCACCTCACTCACCGCATTGAAGTTTGCCGAAATTTGCCAAGAAGCTGGTTTGCCAGCTGGTGTGGTGAATATTGTAACGGGTTATGGAGATACTGGCGCGGCGCTCGTTGCGCATCCAGACGTCGATAAAATTGCCTTTACGGGCAGTACCGCCGTTGGCAAACACATTCAGAAAGCGTGTATTGGCACCGCCAAAAAACTCACCTTAGAGCTCGGCGGTAAGTCGGCCAACATCATTTTAGAAGACGCCCCAATTGATCAGGCTGTTGAAGGGGTGATCAATTCAATTTTCTTCAATCAGGGGCATGTTTGCTGTGCGGGTTCTCGCCTTTTTGTTCAGGAATCTATTGCCGAACGGGTGCTTGAAAAGTTGAAATTCCGCTTGCAAAGTATTTACGTAGGCCATCCATTAGATAAAAACACCGATATCGGGGCCATTAATTCCAAAAAGCAACTCGAAACCATTGAGCGCTACATCGCAATAGGGCTTGCCGAAGGTGCAGAAATGTATCAACCGGATTGCGCCTTGCCTGCACAAGGATTTTATTGTAAACCCACTCTTTTTACCGACGTAGCACAAAGTGCGCGCATTGCCCAAGAAGAAGTATTTGGCCCGGTGCTCACGATCCAAACCTTCCGAACCATGGAAGAGGTGGTGCAGAAAGCCAACAACTCGCCTTATGGCTTAGCCGCAGGCGTCTGGACCGACAAAGGTGCGCGTATTTTTGGCCTCAGCCAGCAATTGAAAGCTGGTGTTATCTGGGCCAATACCTACAACAAATTTGATCCCGCCTCACCCTTTGGCGGTTATAAAGAAAGTGGCTTCGGCCGCGAGGGTGGCCGCCATGGCCTCAGTGCCTACCTCAAATTCTCAAACTAATGGAAATCCTCAAAACCTATAAATTATACATCGGCGGCCAATTTCCGCGCACGGAAAGCGGTCGATCTTACGCTGTCGTTTCGCCGAGTGGCCAGCACCTTGCCAATGCTTGCCAGGGCTCCAAAAAAGACGTGCGCAATGCGGTACAAGCTGCCCGCAAAGCCCAAGCCTCGTGGGCTGGTAAGTCTGCGTTCAATCGCAGTCAGATTATTTACCGCATTGCTGAAATGTTAGAAGCAAGAAAAGGTCAGTTTCTGGAAGAGCTTCAAGCCCTTGGTTCAGATCTCAAAAGTGCAACTCAAGAAGTAGAAAGTAGTATTGATCGTTGTGTGTATTACGCTGGTTGGGCCGATAAATTCCAGACCTTACTTGGGAGTGTGAATCCGGTGGCGTCTTCACATTTTAACTTTTCTGTTCCAGAAGCGATGGGTGTAGTAGGGGTAGTTGCTTGTCAGCAAACGGCACTTCTCGGATTCATTTCACAAGTATTACCTGCCCTCATCGGAGGAAATACGGTAGTCGTTATCGCTAACCAAAAATCTCCTTTATGTGCAATTACTTTGGCAGAAGTTTTAGCTACCTCAGACGTACCGGGCGGAGTAGTCAATATCTTAACCGGCGAAGTTTCAGAAATGTTACCAACACTTTCTGCCCATATGGATGTCAATGCGCTGAGCATCGCGCCAATTGAAGCAAAACTCCAACAAATGGCACAAGAAGAGGCCATAGACAACCTCAAACGCGTTCGCATTTTTGCGGAGCCGTTATACGTAGAAAGCGCGCAAGGGTTACCTTATATTTCCGATTTTCAAGAGATCAAAACCACATGGCATCCTGTTGAACAAATTGCGGGTGGCGCAGGTGGGTATTAAGAAGATACCTATTTCTGGAGTCATTCTATACTGATAACAAGCCTTTTTCCTAGACTCGCTTCAACAATTTTACTGAGTGTTTTGAGCTCAATAGCTTGCGTGTCGTTTTCAAGTTTTGAGATGTAACTTCTTGAAGTTCCTGCTTTGTAAGCAACTTCATCTTGTGTCAGTTTAGCTGCTATGCGCCAGCTCTTAAATAGCGCCCCAATGCTCGCATTTCTATCTTCGTCTGTACTGCTTAAGCCATATAGGACATCTGCACCAATGTCGTAAACTGAAGCGGTCTTATTACCTTCTTCGTTGGTTAAATATGGTTTGATATTCTTCCATGTAAGCGTATGATTCTTGAGTTCTACTTTTTGAAATTTTGATGGTTTTAATAAGGGGTATTCAATATCTTCTGGGGTAATGTTCCAATCTTGATTAAAAATTTTTTTGAAGTCGAGTACCCGGTTTGCGCCATTATTAAATAAGACAGAAATGCGCAGTTGTTGTGCATCTACTTGATTTATTCTTAGGATTTTCGGAGATCCTCTAAATGTGTCTTTACTGTTTTTCATCTTGTTTTTTCAAAAGATCATTAAACAAAAGTTGAGGATTTAATTCAAAGAAGTTCTTTTCAATGAGCGCTCTTCTGTTGTCCTCACAAAGCCACTCTTGAACCTTTTTAAGTTTTCTTCTTGGAATACTACCGGATAGAACTTGCTCTGTTTTTAGATCGATTAAAGCCTCGTGTTCTCCATATTTGGCATG
>JBFYPV010000009.1:0-4614 GCA_041303085.1 Crocinitomicaceae bacterium | reverse complement strand
TTAGTGGCAATTTAATTTATAACAATCCAATTACAACAGTTACCAATGCTTTAAGTCAACGCATTTTTGTGCTTAAAACCAGTGTAAACGGAGACCTGCTTTGGGCCAAGACTTTTGGTTCGAATAGCGCCCTCACTGCTCGTTCTGTTAGTGTGGCCAGCGACCAAAAAGTTTACGTAACGGGGGGCTTTAATTGTGCATTTGATCAAATGCAAACATTACCCAATATGCATAACGGCTTTTGGAATTCATTGGGTTACCGTGATGTTTATGTGCTGTGTTTAGAAGCGAATGGCAACGTTGCTTGGAGTAACCGTGGGTTTGGAAAAAAAGACGACCTCGGCTTGGGGATTGCCAATTTCAACGCACAAGAACCGGTGGTCGTTGGTTTTCAGTCTGCTTACCAACATTTTTCTACGATTTTACCACCAACACCAATACCCTCAAGCCAAGATGCAAATGCCTTGCAACTCAATTCGAGTTTTTCAACTTATGATTTGCCGGCTTCGGCAAAATCAGGTTTTGTTGCTAGGGTAATTCAGGCGAATACAGATACATTTAATTATTTTCTTTTGCCTGACACCCTTGTTGGCTTTATTGAACCCGATTTGGATACCGTCTCTTTTTGCGCCAATCAGTTGGGGTTACTTGAGTTTGAACCTCAAACAGGGCCTTCTAATGATCCTTTAGCACCATTTTACACCGTGAGTTGGTCTGATGGCACCATTCAAGGTGCAATTTTGCCTTCTGCAACCGGATGGTATACTGCTGAAATTGTCCGCGAAGACGGTTGTGGAGGTTCCATTGATTCTATTTATGTTGTTCAATTGCCTGTACCCAGCTATCCATATTATACCGATACATTGGGCTTATTTGTCAATACTACAGGGCCAATATTGGCTTATTATTCTTGTTTAGACCCTCCTGTTGTGTTCAATTTGGATAGTATTTGTAGCGGTTGTACACTTAGCGTACCAGGTTTGCCGGGAACAGGCACGGGGCCTTATCAAATCAATCAGAGTGGTGTTTATGCGGTATCGCTTTCATTGGGAGTTTGCACTCAGAATTCTTTGATCGATGTGAATTTCTATGATACATTGGTTTTTCCTCCAGTTGTTCCTGCCTTGTTACCTGCAGTTGATACCTTTTATACTTGTGGAGATTTTATTGAATTCAACTTGACAGATAGCCTCACCAATCCAACCTTAAATTCATCTGGAGGATTTGCTTATCATACTGTAGACACCGCTATTTGGATCATTAACGGTCAGCAATTTGTAGAGACTGGTTCTTCTATTAGTTACTTGATCAATTCATCGGGTTGGGTAAATGTTTCCGTATCTTTTGACTTGACGGTAGAAAATGACTGTGAACAGTTATCTGCAACATATTCCTTGCAAGATTCTGTTTATGTCGTAGTATACAACCCACCGAGTATTCAAATTACACCGATTATTGGAGATACACAGATTTGCCCAGGAGATTCTATTATTCTGAGCATCAATCCTACTATTCCAGGTTGTAACTGGAGTATGCTCATACAACCTGAAGGAGGAGCTGGGATCATTTGGCAAAGTCAAGATGGAGATAGCATTGCAGTGGACGCTTCTTGTTTATATGCCTATGGTGGTAGTTTTATTGATCCGATATCTGGTTGTTCATATAGCGTAGATACCTCTATCTATGTGGAAATTTTACTTCCACCAGAAATTACCATTACACCCGGCGACGCCATTTTATGTCCAAACGACAGTTTATTGCTACAAGTTCCGAACAGCTACCAAACTTATCAATGGGTTGGTCCGGGTCTAGGTACTAGTTTAGGGTCTTCCTCGCTTTATGCCGCAACAATCGGAGAATTCTATTGTATTGTAACAGATTCCAATAGTTGTGTTTTTTCGAGCCCACCTGTGCTTATTGAAAATTACGTAACGCCTTCGCTGTCTGTTCAACCCACCAATATTTTATGCGGAGGTAATAGCGTTGAAATATTTGTACTAACAGTTGGTAATCCAATACTCAGTTGGTGGCCAATTATTTCGAATTCCAATTCAATTATCGTTGATCAGCCAGGTTATTATGGGGTGAGCATCGAGCAATGCGGCTTTACTGTTTTGGATAGTATGGAGGTAATAGACGGCACTTTTAGCGCCTCGATAAGTGCTGCTGATACCATGCTTTGTTATCAGGAAACGATTTTGATTGAAGGCTCTTTGCCCAATGCCAACTATGAGTGGACCCCAGCAGTGGGTTCAAGTGCTTCCATACTTCAGGTTTCCGCACCAGGAACCTATAGTGCCATTGTTACCAATGAGTTTGGTTGTCAATTTTCAACAAATGAGGTCAGTGTTGGGGTATATCAAGATAATATTCCTGTGGCTTCATTTATTGATACGGTTTGTCCGCTATCAACTGTTGTTTTACAAGCGCCAATTCCCGGAATTGCACAATGGTATGCATCCGATTCTGTTTTTTTGACAGCTGCTCCCACTTTTACACTTAGTGCGCTCACTCAAGATAGTGTTTTGTTGCTCAATTATCCGAGTGCCAACTGTCCAAATTCTTATGCGAGCTATCAGATTATTCTCTATGATAGCTTGCCTGAAGGCCTCTTGCAAGGCCCTAGTGTTTGGTGTAACGCCCAACCACTTACCTTGCAATTTCTTACTCAGCCTCAAACAGATTATATTTGGTTCAATCAGGATAGCTCACAACTCATTCAAACCGTTAACAGTCCGGGGACATACTGGATTACTTACAGCCGCTGCGGCCAAAGCATAACGGATAGCCTTACAATCAGCGACCATAGTATTCAGCTCGCTCTAAATGCTACAGATTCGCTTATTTGTATGAACTCAACTTCTGGCGGTCTTACAGAGGTCTTGCTTTTGGTCAATTCAAATTCTTCTCAATTCAGTTGGAATGTGCCTTTTGATACGCTGCACCCTCAACAAATTGTAGTGAGTTCTCCCGGAGTGTATATGGTATATGGAACGAATGATTTTGGTTGTTCGGCCACAGATAGCCTTTCTATTAATGGGGTTGATTGTAACGCTGAGGTTCCAAATGTAATTACACCGAACGGTGATGGCATCAATGATGTGTTGCACATTGCCGATGCAGCGTTGCACCCGTTTAACAAACTAATTGTACTGAATAGATGGGGTAATGTTCTCTTTGAGGCTGCACCGTATCTCAATAATTACAGTCCGACAGATCTGGTTGACGGCACGTATTTTTATATGTATTATCCAAATGTGCTGCAAAAACCACTTTTACTCAAGCAGGGCTTTTTCATGCTCTTTGGCGAGTAGAATTCGATGGCCACCTCTAAAAGTGCGCATTTCTCGTATTGCTAGTGAAACCAACTTTCAATACCATCCCATGAAAAAACATAAACTACTTTTCTTCTTTGTACTCCTTGCGATCCATTCTTTTGCTCAAAATCCTGTAGACTTGAGAGGGGTGAGGTATTATTACGAAACGCCTACATTCGGTGTTTTTGGAACTGCCAATAATGGTTTTGAACCTTTACATATTGCCGAAACCAATGATTCATATCTCCTTTCTGGAAATAATAAAGACGGACTGATGTTGAGAACAACAGTCATCAAAATCAATAAGCAAAGCAGCACACTCACTTGGGATTACTTCGAGGATAAAAAATCACAAACCCGAGGCATCAGTTTAACAGCTGATGATAAAGTGCTCATGGCTTTTGATAATTACCAAGATGATTCCATCAAATTTACGCGCATCAATCCAGAGGGAAGCGCCAATAGTGTTGCATTTCTTCCGTTCCCCTATGTGCGTATTGAAAAATTCAACCGTGTAGCAACTAATTTAAATGCAGCAAACGGCATCAAGGGTATAGATACGATCCTGGCAGCTACCTTGTTTTTTAACGACAATGGCCAACTTCAAAATACGGTAACTTTCCCAAATCCCAGTCCAACTCTAAATCTCCCAATTAGCACCTGCACAAGTCACAAGACCTTTGCATTCAATAATGAGATGCTCACTTTTGGTACTATATCAAGACAACTTTCAACTGCAGGAACCACCCCAGCTGGATTTGCTCCAGTACTGTGGCATTGGTCAGGACAAACCATTTTTACATCAAAAGAAATTTATTCGGAGCTCATCAATCCAAACACAGGTTATTCAGACATCAAGTTAATTGATGTACAGAAATTCAACAATGACTTTATACTCGCCGTGAAGCAAAGATCGTCTTCGACAGAAGTCAATTATGTGCCGCATCTCACTTACCTCGATGCAAATTTGAATATCGTCTGGGATGTTGCAATGACCACCTTGTCTGATGTCTGGACCTATAAAGTAGCGAAGTTGCGCGTTGATGAAAATTCAGGAATCATCTATTTGGTGGGTTATCAATACCGATTTAACCCTGCAGAGCAAAGGCAGTTTTTAGCAAGGTATCAATCTGATGGCACCCTGATTGATTTCAAGTTCTTTACAATTGATGCGAATGTTGAAAATAATATTTATGCAATGGAAATAATGGAAGACGGAGACCTGCTCTTCGCCGGTAAAGGCATCCAAACAGACGGCACCCGTTATTTCTTCACCTACCGCACCAACCCTGAAGGG
>JBFYPV010000008.1:0-3005 GCA_041303085.1 Crocinitomicaceae bacterium | reverse complement strand
GCGCGAGAAGTTTGAGTTTGCCGAAGGATTATGTTTCTACACTGGTGTTTATTCGGCAGATAAATATACTGCCCTGGAGCTTCAAAATACCTTCGAAAATTTGTGTTTTTCCTTTTCTGAGACCAATACGCCATTTGCAGCTTGGGAAATAGCCGAGATAGATAAGTTAGATGTGTTGGCGAAAGATGCTGAATGTAAGGCCTTAGTTACAAAATATGAGCAGTTAGACATCGTCAATGCTGCTGTTTGGGAAGAGGCAAGGGCAAATAGAATCCGTGCAATATCAGAAAGCTGCGCATTGCAAAAGCTCACCATTATTGCTTATCAATATCCTGACACGCTGAATAGTTTCGACACATCTGATTCGCTCACGGCGTATTATAGAGCAGCATTGATTGCCGGAGGTGATGATTTGCTTGCAGCATGGCAGACTTTAAACGAAATGCAAAAAGCGAGAAATGGCAATCCGCAACGCTTACAAAATATTTTTGACCAACGTAATAATTCCCCTTTGAAATTGGAATACGCCAGGCTAGAAGTAATGATGTTTGGTTGGTGGAATCATGCCAATCACCTTATTTTTCATGACGAACATAGTGACTATTGGCCAGCATTTGAAAAACTATTTATTAAATTAGACAGTGAATGTGAGGAACCTTAACTACTCGCAAATACACTCAAAGCCCTCACATGAAATCTTTCATACTTACTTACACCCTCATTTTCGCAACCTTCAGCATTGCGCAAAAAGGCAAAACGCCGTATCCGGACATCGCTGATTTCAATCAGAAGTTTGAACTTGCCAAATGGCTTTATGCCTACGATATGGTGGCTTGGCAAACGTCTGACAGCGTCATGAAGCAAGACAAAAGTGAGCTTGCAAGGTTGGGAAGCGAATGGTTTTGTTTTCAGCAAAATGATACGTGGCATGCGGTTTATGGAAAGTACCAAGAACAACATTTTGATTTGGTGTTTCATTTCGTGATGGAAAACGACCGAGCTCAGCGAACCACAGCCACCGTGGATTCCTCCTTACTCAATAGCTATTCGCGTGCGCTGCAAACGGCCAACAAACAGATTGAAACCATGAAAGACACGACAGGCTTGCGCTTCAATCAGTTCATTAGAGCAAACCCCGACAGCACGCTAAGTGTATGGATTTTTCCGGCTTTTCAGCCAAATAGTGTGGCGGTTTACGGCGGAGAATTTGGTTATACGCTCGACGCCACTGGCACGCAAATTCTCAAAGAAGACGTCTACTTTTCTGGCACTTTTAGAGGTTTTAAAGTAGACCAACCCCGAGAAATCTGGATCAATTACCGAGATACCACCACGCCAACTTTAGGCGCAGTATTCTTTGCTTGGTACTACAAAGCTTATTTCACAAAAATTGTCATAGACAACACCAATAGCATCAGTACGCCATTCAAAACCAATGACGGCAGCTGGATGTGGATCCATGCCGAAAAGCAACAAGGAAAGCGAAAAAAGAATTAAAAATGGCCTTCGGATTTTCTCCACAATACGCGCAAGATTACCAGCTAGAGGGCTTGGATCGAGAGCACTTTTTAGCCATTGCCATCGAGGCAATTGACAGACTAGAATTGAAACTCAGTAAGGTCACGAGTTCAGGAATTTTGGTTTATACGAAGATGTCTGCTTATTCATGGGCAGAAGAAATCACACTTACCTTTGGCATCGATAAAGTGACGGTTCGCAGCCAATGCACAGGCAACCAACTCTTTGATTGGGGCAAAAACAGGCGCAATGTGCAAAACCTTATTTTAGAAATCAAGCATGTGCGCCGTATCTTAAAAGAGGAAAAGCTCGCCGCAAAATTACAAGCGCTAAGTGAGATGGAGACACTCCATGAGGAGCTACCCTTGAGTGCTCCAGCTTCTTCAGCTAAAGATAAAATTTCACATTTCTTTTCCATTTTTAAAATCACCGAGGGTTATCGCGTGACGCCAATTTTAGTCAATCTGAATTTGGTGGTTTTTGTGGTCATGCTTTTTGCGGGTGTGAGTTGGATCAGTCCGATGGCCGAAGAACTCGTGAAGTGGGGAGCTAATTCAAGAGAATTCACATTAGCAGGCCAAGGCTGGCGTTTGCTCACTGCTTGTTTTCTACATGCCGGCATCATTCATTTGCTCTTCAATATGTATGCACTGGTTTACATCGGCTTATTGCTGGAGCCACACCTAGGCACTGTGCGTTTTTTAATTGCCTATTTATTGGCGGGTATCGGCGGAAGTTTGGCCAGTTTGTGGTGGAACGACTACATGGTTGCCGTCGGCGCTTCAGGCGCAATTTTTGGTTTGTACGGCGTCTTTCTCGCTTTACTTTTGAGCAAAGCACTAGACAAAAACATACAACGTGCGTTTTTGACCAGTACGCTTGTTTTTGTCATCTATATGGTACTCAATGCGCTTAAGAAAGAGACCAACATAGACAACGCCGCTCATTTTGGTGGATTCCTCACTGGGATTGTATTTGGTTTTGCCATTATTCCAAGCCTCAAAAGGCCCAAAAATCAACTATTGAATGCCTCCATCCTGAGCGTATTAAGTGTGCTTTTACTGACTTTGAGTTTTTTCGTAATCCGCTCTATCCCGAATGAAATCGCAAAATACAATCATTTCTGGAAGCGGTTTGCAGTGATAGAAAAAGCAGCATTGAAGGTGTATCAACTGCCAAAAAACAGCTCGAATTTGACCATTTATAACGAAGTGAAATCACACGGGCTACCCAAATGGCATCGGATGCTCGCTCTTGTACAGCAACAATACAAACTTGAATTACCTAAACCACTGCTCCAACGCAATCGGATCCTAGAGAATTACTGTAAGGCCAGAATAAAGTCTTATGAGGTGATTTGCGAATCGCTGCTCCATCCCAAAGAAAATTACGATTACGCATTAAACTATTACAACCAATACATCATGACTTTGCTTGAAGAGATGGCGGCCTTATAGCAACAATAAATTCCAAAAATCACAAATGAC
>JBFYPV010000007.1:0-5161 GCA_041303085.1 Crocinitomicaceae bacterium | reverse complement strand
TGCTCAAAATTCAGCACCGCTTGTTGGATGGCTTCAGGGGTGTCAGAAAAGTTCCCACTTTGCCACTCAGCCATGATTTCTTTGGCCTCAATTTGCAGGGCTCTATCGAACTCAACGTAGTATTTTCCCACGAGCTTATCGCCCTTCAGGCCTGTGTTGGCAGGGGTTTCACGTTCGCCGCGGGCATTGACGGGGGAGAATTTCTCCCACGCGAGCATGGATTTGCAAATATGGATGCCGCGGTCGTTGATCACTTGCGTGCGCACCACCTTGTGGCCCACAGCGCGCAAGATTTCTGCCACAGCTGCACCGAGGAAAATATTGCGCAAATGTCCTAAATGCAAAGGCTTATTGGTATTGGGAGAAGCGTATTCAACCATGACCGTTGGCTTGGAGTCGGCTTGTGCAAAACCATAATGAGGCTGGGCTTGCATTTGGCTAAATTGGGAGAGCCAGTAGGCATCGGTCAGGACGATATTCAAAAACCCGTTGATGACAATACAATGCGAAACACCCGGTACGTTGGCTTCTATCCATGTTTTGAGTTTGTCGCCGGCAGCCTGAGGCGAACAGCGCAAAAGCTTGACAAACGGGAACACCACAAGCGTGAGGTCACCCTCTACATCCTTGCGCGTTTGCTGAAACTGGATGAGTTCTTCGGTGATGGCGCAACCAAATAATTCGGGTGCAGCCTTTAATAGCGCTTGGCGTATGTGTTGTTCCATTTTTAGGAGAGGTGCTTAATGATGTTTTCGATGAGGGCCAATGCAGATTCGGCCATTTTGTTTTTTTCGTCGTCAAGACACGGATTGACCTCCACGATTTCAATGGCTACGGTCTTGGGGTCTTGAGCAAAATAGGTGAGCAATGCTTGGGCTTCAGCAAAGGAAATACCGTTAGGAACAGGCGTACCGGTACCATAAGAAGTTTCTGTTGGGTCTATGCTATCGACGTCAAAAGAAACGTAAATGAGGTCACAGCCTTGAAGTTGTGCAGAGATGGCAGCCAAACAAGCGTCCAAGCCAGTGCTGCGGAGTTCGGCGACGGTATAGTTTTTCAAGCCTAATTCGGCCATGATGGCGTCTTCTTGCGGCTCGGTATCGCGAACGCCAATGTAGACTAAATCTTGCGGTAAAAAAGCAGTGCTCTTGAGGCTATTCCAATAGGCAATTGTAGCCGCATCAAGTTCGTTTTTGGCCAAATGAAGATGATCCAAACCGAGCGCCGCTGCGATGGGCATCCCGTGAATATTACCTGAAGGTGTGGTGTAGGGCGAATGGATATCGGCATGCGCGTCTATCCAAACGACACCAATTCTTTTATTGGGAAAATTATTTTTGAGGGCTGCGAGTGTACCTGCGGCAGCACTGTGGTCACCAGAAAGAAGCAGCGGAAAGGCATCCGCTTTCAAACAAGAGGTGATGTTTTGTTCGAGGGAGGCAAAAACTTGACTCAGTCCGTCGATATTTTTAGCAAAAGTGAAGGGGCTCTTGCGGTCTAGGAGGTCGTTGTGCTGATCTACCACCTGAATAGGATGTTGTGAAAAGAGCGTGCTGCCTTTTGTTCGGGCTGCCGCACGAATGGCCTCCGGACCAAGTGAAGCCCCGCGTGTGCCGGCACCTAATTCAGTCGGATTGAAGATGAAATGAATGTTTTTTGACATAATTGACCCTTTAGGGGCTTCCACAAAGATAAAGCTATTTTAGCAAAGCGGCATCAGCAGCCGCCGGTCATTGGCTCATAAATAACAGGTTCTACAATGCGCTGTTCTTTGGCCTCTCCCGATAAATACAAAATACGTCCGTCAAAATTACTGCTGATGATCAAATCGGGAATGGCATCGGCATCGATCAGTCCAACAAATAAACATTCAAGCCTGTTGGGGCCATATTCATAGCTTGGATCTGTGCTGCGCAGCAATTGCACTTTTTGTTCTTGGTTGGGGTCGTCGGTTTCAAGATAAAGCGCATATTGACCAAAACGTTGGTCATCTAATCCTTCTTCTTTGGGCAGCTTTCGGCCTTTTGCATAAAGCCAATAATGGATGCCCTTGATTTCATACTTGAGCGTATCGCCAGGTAACAAAACTGATTTTTCGTCATGAAAAGTTGGGCTCGTGCGGTCGGTATACAATACTTTGAGTTGTTTGGGCTGAAGACTCCCCTTTCTCAACACATAGCGACAGTTTTTTGCACTGCGCATGATTTTCCCGCTCCAATTGGCCGTGTCGGCTTCCGTATCATCGACTATACCATCAAATACGGTCTCCATTTGAGGCTTCACTGGGAGTAAATACCAATTTTGTTTGGTTTTGAAAATACCGAGCCAAGTATCGTTCAAAAAGTCCTGCTCAAGGTCATCCTCGTCTCGAAAATAAGCTTCGCTTTTATAGATGCCAGGTTGGAGGTATTCCGTATTTGGGTAGTTGGGCCTGTATGCCGCGTTCAAACCAACCTTTACATCCGCTATTGCATCTCGATTGGTTTCTTTGTGAAGAATTTTAGATTGAGTTGAATCATTGCTACAACCAAACAAAACAAGGAAACCCGAAATAAACAGAAAGCTTTTCATCGTTTAAAAATAAGTATTCTTAGCTTTGTTTATGCACAAGTTCGTCTATCTTTCCTTGTTTACAGCCCTCACCCAGCTCTGCGTTGCTCAAAAATCTTTTACCGGGAGCCTCGAATACAATTTGGTGTCTATAGACCTCATGAACAAAGACACCACAGAAGGAAAGTTATTTATCTATGCCTTAGACACTTTGGTTCGGTACAACTACATAATGTCAGACGGTAGCAAACAAGAAAGCATCCATCATTTAGGTCGGCAAAAATTGATTTCACTCATCGAAATCGACGGGCTCTTTTTTGCCGTTCAAATCAACGATACCGCCCAACAAGCAGCGCCTTACCAATTTCACAAGAACTGGGAATGGCAGCGCATTGCGGGCCTTTCTTGTAGAGAGGCCAATGTTGAAACTAAAAATGGGAACACCTTAATGTATTTCACAAAATCGATACCCAATCGCTATTTTGTTGGGCTCGAAGGAGCGCCCGGCTTGCCTGTCAAAGGGCAAATTCCTACCGATTTTGGCTACATGGCTTTTGAGCTCCAAAAAGTAGACCGCCGACAACCTCCGTTTTCGTTATTTGTCCCGGATAAAAAATACAAAGTGCTGCCTTTAGAGGCCTTTTTGGAGTGGTCGCAAACCAACCAAAATAGCCCCAGCCAAGATTAACTAACAGCTTGCTGTTTATAGGTTTGCTCTGCTTTCATTTTTCATGTAGCCCTTTAGCGTATTTTCGTTTGATTAGACGCTAAAGCCTCATGGAAGAAAACGAATACATCCCTAAATCAGCCGCTAAACCTGCTCCAAAAACCGAAGCAACTAGCACTCCGCGACCAAAAAAACGCGAAGAAGAACCACAGCGTCCGAAAGAAACAGCTCAGGCTACGCGCAAGAACCTGCCCAAAATAGGCTTGACCGAACGACTCAACTTGCCTAAAATCAAGCTTTTTTCAGGTGCCGTTCTGAGTTTGCTCAGCATCTATTTATTTTTAGCTTGCGTCTCTTACCTTTTCACTTGGGCCAAAGACCAAGACCAACTCCTGAACCGCAGTTTTGTGGCTTACATCTTCAATTCCGATTTGCCAGCCGTAGAAAACTGGTTGGGTAAATTTGGCGCCTGGACCTCTCACTTACTCATTCACCGCGGTTTTGGCCTACCCTCTTTTGGCCTTGTGTTTCTTTTATTCATTGGCGGATTTAAAATTTTATTCGGAACCGCCTTGGTGCCTTTGGTGCGCACCACGAGCATCGTGATCAGCTATGTGCTTTGGGGTTCTATATTCTTGGGCTTTTTTAGTCCGCAAATCAGTTATGCAGGTGGCGCCTTTGGTTTTTTCACCAACGAATGGCTGCAACTCACTTTTGGTGGTTTCGGTACGCTTTTCATGCATGTCATTGCCTTTTTTGTCCTGACCTCACTGCAATTTAGTCCAAATTACCGCGCCTTGCTACAGCGCTTATTTGGCTCAACAGAAAGTGCTGAAATCGAAGTAAACGAACAATTCGCCGATGCCGCAGCGCCTTTTGATGATATTTATGTGGTGAACACCATCAAAGAAGACCAAATCAAAGCCGACGATATCTCTCACCCAGTTGTTTTTGACGACGGCGACGACGACGATGTTTTTGACGAAGAAAGCGAACTGATTGTTCAAGTTAAAAAAGATATACCGGTTGCTCCGCTTGAGGAAAACACACTGAGTTCAGATTTTGAAATCGAGCTTGGAGAAGACCCCGTTGTGGTGCCGCCAGTCAACCTGCCGGTTGCCGACGAAGACATCTTGGCCAACCAGTTGGTGAGTGAGCACGGTGAATACGACCCCACCAAAGACCTCGAAGGCTACCTCTTGCCGCCGCTAGAACTCATGAAAGAATACGTCTCGACAGGCGTAGCCGTAAGCAAAGAAGAACTCGAGAACAACAAGGACCGCATTGTGGAGACGCTTTCGCATTACAAAATAGACATCGCCAAAATCAAGGCTACGGTAGGGCCCACCGTTACACTCTACGAAATTGTACCTGCACCCGGCGTCCGCATCTCTAAAATCAAAAACCTCGAAGATGATATCGCGCTCAGCCTTTCGGCACTCGGCATCCGCATCATTGCACCTATACCTGGAAAGGGAACCATTGGTATTGAGGTTCCGAATTCCAACCCTGAAATGGTCTCGATGCGCTCGCTCATTGCCTCTGATAAATTTCAACATTTCGACGGCGAGCTGCCAATTGTCATGGGTAAAACCATTACCAATGAAACATACGTGTTTGACCTCACCAAAATGCCTCACTTATTGGTGGCTGGTGCTACAGGGCAAGGTAAATCAGTGGGCTTAAATGCCATTCTGATTTCCATCCTGTACAAAAAACACCCCGCGCAAGTCAAGTTTGTTTTGGTCGATCCGAAGAAAGTCGAATTGACCTTATTCAATAAAATTGAACGCCATTTCTTGGCCAAGCTTCCGGGCGAAGAAGATGCGATCATCACCGACACGTCTAAGGTTGTCAATACCCTCAACTCACTGTGTATCGAAATGGACGACCGCTATGAGCTGCTCAAAGACGCCAGCGTCCGTACCATCAAAGAATACAACG
>JBFYPV010000006.1:0-3471 GCA_041303085.1 Crocinitomicaceae bacterium | reverse complement strand
TCTTTGAGCCAGTAAGCTCCATTGAGATAGGTTTGGGCGTGTTGACCTTCAACGGCAACAGCAGCATCATTGCGGACAAAACTGCCTGCTAGCGTAATGGTGTTGATTTCGAAATGGGATTGCGCATCTTGTTTGGCGCGGTCTTCATTGAAGTCGAAATGGCCTGTACTGCAATCTTGAATTTTGGTAACCTTGATGCGTGCTGATTTTGCGACGTCATATTGAAAATGCGTGTGGGCAAAACCAATGGTGTCTGGGCTACTTTTTGAAACAAAGTATATGGCTGCTTCGGAATTTTCACCAAATTGAAAATGATGGCGATAGAAATACTTGCCTCCGCTATTGACTTGAATAAGTTGAATAGGCTTGTCTAAGGTGCAATTGGCTGCAATACGAACGCAGACACCTTGCTGGGCGTAAAGTGCGTTGAGCGCGCCAAAAACATCGTTAAATGTAGCTTCGTTGAAGCTTGCGCTGGCCTCGCTGAGCAGTTTGATCTCTACACCAAGCGGTAAGTCTTGTGGCAAGAACACTTGCGCGTTATTGATCAGCACTGTATAAGCATCTTGAACCACAGAATGGGCCTGCAATTGCGCTTCATTGAGCAAAACTGCATTGTGGAACTGAGCGGCAGCCAACTTACCAAGTCTGGTGTACTTGAACCTTTCGGCTCTGGTCGTTGGGAAGTCTTTGCCTAAAAGATAGGCTTGCGCTGTTTCTTGCAGTGCTGTTGGCATTTCAATTTGACTTGCCTTTAGATCGGCAATAAATTGTTCGAGTTTGTTGCTGACAATGGTTTCCATCTTACAAACTTTCTTTGATCCAGTCGTAGCCGCGTTCTTCTAGTTCTAGGGCAAGTTCTTTTGGCCCTGATTTGACGATTCTACCGTCGTAAAGGACGTGCACTACATCCGGAACGATGTAATCGAGCAAGCGTTGGTAGTGGGTAATCACGATGGTTGCATTTTCTGCAGACTTGAGCGCATTGACGCCGTGAGAAACGATGCGCAGTGCATCGATGTCTAGACCAGAATCGGTTTCGTCTAAAACGGCGAGTTTGGGTTCGAGCATCGCCATCTGAAAGATTTCATTGCGCTTTTTTTCACCGCCAGAAAAACCTTCATTGACAGAACGTGAAGCTAATTTGGCATCTAGTTCTACAAGTGCAGATTTTTCGCGGACGAGCGCCATAAAATCTTTTGCGGAGATAGGGTCTTGACCCAGGTAAGCACGCTTTTCATTGAGTGCAGTTCTTAAAAAGTTGACGTTGCTCACACCCGGAATTTCTACAGGATATTGAAAAGCCAAGAACAAACCTTCTCGCGCGCGGTCTTCGGTAGCGAGTTCGAGGAGGTCTTTGCCTAAGAATGTCACGCTGCCGTCAGTAATTTCGTAATCTTCACGACCTGCTAAAACTGAAGCAAGTGTACTTTTACCGGCGCCGTTAGGCCCCATAATAGCATGTACTTCACCTGCTTTTACTTCGAGGTTCAATCCTTTGAGGATTTCCTTGCCGTTGATGCTCGCGTGTAAATTTTCTATTTTTATCATTGTTGTCGAGTTCTGGTCTTGAGTTGTGTGTTAACCTACGCTACCTTCAAGGCTGATGGCCAAAAGCTTTTGGGCTTCTACGGCAAATTCCATGGGTAGCTGATTGAGTACTTCTTTGCAATAGCCATTGACGATCAGGCTAATTGCCTTTTCTTCACTGATACCGCGCTGCATACAATAAAAGAGTTGGTCTTCACCAATTTTTGAGGTAGTGGCTTCGTGTTCAATTTTGGCGCTCGGATTTTTACATTCGATATACGGGAAAGTATGCGCACCACAATGGTCGGTCATGAGCAAGGAGTCGCATTGCGAGAAATTGCGCGCATTTTGGGCTCCTTTATGAATTTGTACGAGGCCTCTGTAGGAGTTTTGTGAGTTTCCGGCAGAGATGCCTTTTGAAATGATAGTCGATTTGGTGTTTTTGCCGAGGTGGATCATTTTGGTTCCGGTGTCGGCTTGCTGGTAGTTGTTGGTAACGGCTACTGAATAGAATTCGCCAACGGAGTTGTCGCCTTTTAAGATGCACGAAGGGTATTTCCAGGTAACTGCCGACCCGGTTTCTACCTGGGTCCAGGAAATTTTGGCGTTGGTTTCGCAAATGCCGCGCTTGGTGACAAAATTGAATACGCCGCCTTTGCCTTCTTTGTCTCCGGGATACCAGTTCTGCACTGTTGAATACTTGATTTCGGCATCTTTGAGGGCAATGAGTTCTACCACTGCCGCGTGCAATTGGTTTTCGTCGCGCTGAGGAGCCGTACAACCTTCTAGGTAAGATACATAAGCGCCTTCATCTGCAACTACAAGCGTGCGCTCGAACTGCCCAGTACCGCCTGCATTGATGCGAAAATAAGTAGAGAGTTCCATTGGGCAGCGAACGCCTTTAGGAATGTAGCAAAACGAACCATCTGTAAATACGGCGCCGTTGAGCGCTGCGTAGAAGTTGTCGGTACTTGGTACAACGGTGCCCATGTATTTTTGGACGAGTTCTGGATGTTCTTGAACGGCTTCCGAGAAAGAACAAAAGATGATACCGAGCTCGCTGAGCTTAGCTTTAAAGGAAGTGGCCACAGAAACGGAGTCCATGACGAAATCGACGGCCACGCCGGTGAGGCGTTGTTGCTCCTCCATAGAAATACCCAATTTTTTCATGGTTTCCTTGAGCTCTGGATCGACGTCGTCCCAGGATTCGTATTTCTTGGTTTGCTTGGGAGCAGAATAATAGGCGATGCCCTGGAAATCTGGCTTTTTATAATGCACATGGGCCCATTCAGGCTCGGTCATGTCTTGCCAAATCGCGAAGGCTTTGAGGCGTTCGTCTAGGAGCCATTGTGGCTCATTTTTTTTAGCAGAAATCAGGCGAATGATGTCTTCGTTGAGACCAATCGGTACGGTATCGGTTTCGATATCTGTGACAAAACCAAATTTGTATTCTTGGTTTTCGAGGTCCTGGGCAAGTTCGTTTTCGGTGTAGTTAGACATCTTTATACAGAAAAGGATTCACCACAACCACATGTACGATCGGCATTGGGGTTCTGAAAAACAAAACCTTTGCCATTGAGCCCACCTGAAAAATCAAGGGTTGTGCCTACTAAATAGAGGTAACTTTTTTTGTCCACAACAACTTTGACGCCGTTGTTTTCAAAGGACATATCGCCTTCGTTTTCTTGGTTGTCAAAAGTAAGTTGATACATAAGGCCTGAACAGCCTCCGCCTTGTACACCTACTCGGATAAAGAAACCATCTTTTTGCTCGTCTTCCATAAGACGAATCGACTGTTTTTTGGCAGCATCTGTAACGGTTAACATCTCGTTTTTATTTAGATTAATTATAAATAAAACACTTTGTTTGCTGCAAATTTACCACTTTAATGGTATTGCATGCAAGATTTTAAACAAAGAAATTAAGCGCATGTTTGCGTTT
>JBFYPV010000005.1:0-4809 GCA_041303085.1 Crocinitomicaceae bacterium | reverse complement strand
GCGAATTGCTTGAAACCTAAATTGACATTGGCAACGCTCGATTTATCGTAATTGACCTCATCAATTTCTTCTTTGAAGCGCGAAAGCAATTTTCTTTTGATGTGGGCCATTCCGCCTTGGCTGGCGTAATCCATTTTGGGCTTGATGCCAATGGTAGCAGGAAGTGGGTTGTCGGCATCAAATAGGGCAAGAACGTCTTTTTCTACGTCGCTTTCACCTGCAAACTCTTGAATGGCACGCTCTGGCGAAATGAAAAATACATCGGCAAACTCTGGCCAAGATTTGAGTTGTTCTTCGATTTGCTTGATATCGGCGTCATTGAGTGCTGACTTAAAGAAGATGTCCGCTTGAATGTTCTCCTTGGCCTGTTTTTCTATGCTGCGCAAGCCAAAAATACCGCCCAACACGAGGCCTATCATGAAAATGACCAATGAAATGCCAATAACGGTTGAAACATAGCCCGTTCTGATGCCACGTTTACTGTAGATGTCTGCCTTATTTGCCATGATTCAAAAATACGCGCTTCAGGTCAAGTGAAAAGACGCACTCAGATTAGTTTTGAAGAATAAATTGTTTATTCAGGAATTGTTGTGCTACGGATTCATTTTGGAGTTGATGGTCCAGCCGATAAGCGCAGCCCTTTGCTTGGCTTGCTCGGCCAAATCGCCCTCAAAAAGTTCGTCGACTGTTTGCTTGAAAAGGTTGGTCCAGCGCTCAAAATGTGCTTGTTCGAGCGGCATGTGCAGGTGTTTGTCAGTGACGTTGGTGGTGTATCCCGGCTCTGAAAGCAGCGCAAAACGCCAAAATTGTTCCATTTTGGGAAGGTGCTCGGCGAAGTTCAAACGCGTGAAAAACGGCGCAAGTAATTGGTCTTGTAATACTTTGCCGTAAAAGGTGTTGACCAATTCATGGATGTCTGCGGCTGTTTGAAGTTGTTTCATATTCAAATTTACAGCGTTTTTTTGCTTAATTTAGAGACCTCATGCGACTATTTTTACTGATTTTTATCATCTCAATTGCTTTGCCTCAAGGCCTACTTGCACAAGCCTTTACAGGAAATACCAAGCCCCAAATTCAGCAACAGCATAAAGGAGCCAACTGCCCGCCGCCCACCCACACTACTTTTATGGAGCTCAACAACGTGCGCGCCATGGTGCACACCGCGGGCAACTTATGGCAGATCCCCAATCAAAATTACTCAATGTACGAGGTGCCCAAAAACTCGGGTATCAATGCTTTGTTTACCGCTGCGCTTTGGCTCGGCGGCACCGACGTCAATAACCAGCTCAAGTTAGCCGCTTTGCGCTACCGCAATGGCCAAGACTACTGGACTGGCCCTCTCTCCAAAGTTTTTGCAGAAACAACTTCAGACAATTGCTCAAAATACGACAAGCACTTTATCTCAAGCCAAGACGAAATCCGCGAATTCAATACCTGGTACGAGGCCGGTATTTACGACATGCAAAACGGGACCACCACGCAGGCAGACCTCTTCCCGAACTATAGCGTCCCAAAAATCATCAAGGAATGGCCTGCCCACGGCGATGTATCTCAGGGTCAAGACTACTATTTGGCGCCATTTTACGACAACAACAACGACGGCACCTACAATTGGCAAGACGGCGATTTTCCTTGGTACGACATCAAAAAAACCAAAGATTGCTCCACCGATCGCAAGATTTCACTTTACGGCGACCTCAACTATTGGTGGGTCATGAACGACAAAGGAAATATCCACACCGAAACCGGCGCCGACCCTATCGGCATGGAAATCAGGGCACAGGCTTTTGCTTTTGCCTCCAACGACGAAATCAACAACATGACGTTTTACAACTACGAGCTCATCAACCGTGGCACCCAAACGTTGTACAATACTTATTTTGGATTTTTCACCGACGGCGCACTCGGCGATCCTTACGACGACTACGTGGGTTGTGATGTCAATCGCGGGCTTGCTTATTACTACAACGGCGACAACTACGACGGCGACAACTCTGGCTTCAAAGGCTATGGCTACTCTCCTCCTGCTGTGGGTGTCGACTTCTTTGAAGGCCCTTACCAAGACAACGACGGCATAGACAACGCCTATGGAATCTGGGAAAACGAAGCCCTCAACGGAATAGGTTTTGGCGACGGCGTTGTAGACAACGAACGCTTTGGCATGCGCCGCTTTTTGTATTATTCCAACACCACCAACGGTGCCAACCCCAACCAAACAGACCCAGTCAACGCTGGCGACTACTACAATTACCTGCGCGGCTTCTGGAAAGACGGCACCAAATTCGTGTACGGCGGTAGCGGGCATATCTCTGACCCCGAAGCAGACGCCAACATGCCCTGCGACTTCATGTTCCCCGGCAATACCGACCCACTTGGCTGGGGCACCAGCGGCAATCCGCAACCCAACTGGACCGAACAAACCGCCAACAACACACCCAACGACCGCCGTTTTGTGCAGTCGGCTGGGCCATTTATTTTAAAGCCAGGCGCGGTAAACAATATTACAGTTGGCGTCGTTTGGGCGCGCACTAACGCTGGCGACCCCTTTGCTTCCGTAGAAACACTGCGCAGAGCCGATGACAAAGCCCAAGCACTTTTTGAAAACTGTTTTAAAGTACTCGACGGCCCGCACGCACCAGAATTGCAGGCTCAAGAATTGGCCAATGAAGTGATACTGATGCTTTCCAATCCGGTCAATTCTAATAATTACAAAGAGGAATACGTCGAATTTGATCCGTTTATTGTGGCTCCCGACCCCAATGCAGACAAAACCTATA
This sequence comes from Crocinitomicaceae bacterium, assembly GCA_041303085.1. Lineage (GTDB taxonomy): Bacteria > Bacteroidota > Bacteroidia > Flavobacteriales_D > Crocinitomicaceae > UBA952. Next base: position 2,032 of record JBFYPV010000005.1, on the reverse strand, counting down.
AATTCCAAGGTTATCAGATTTACCAATTAGCCAATTCCAAAGTCTCGAGCTCAGAACTCCAAGACCCCGACCAAGCCCGCTTGGTGGCACAAAGCGACATCAAAGACGGCATCGGTAAAATCATCAATTTTGAGTTCAGCGACGAGCTCGGTGCATCTATTCCTGTCCAACGCGTCAATGGCGAAGACAAAGGCATCCAGCACAGCTACCGCATCCAAACCGACCAATTTGCGCAGGGCGACAAAAAACTAGTCAATTTCAAGCGCTATTACTACATGGCTATCGCCTACGCGCACAACAATTACAAAAATTACTCACCCAACGATCCACTTTCGCTAGACGGTCAAAAGAAACGCTACATTGCCAGCCGCAAAGCTGCTGTGGGTGAAGTCAAGGTGCTTGAAGTGATCCCACACAACCCAATGCCTGAGGCTGGTGGTACAGCACAACTTATTGCCTATGGTTCTTCGCCGCGCATCACGCGCCTAGATGGCTACGGAAACGGAAACCGCAGTTTGGAGCTCACATCAGCGAGCATGAAAACCATCCTTTCCGATGGCTATATGGCCAACCCAACTTATGACTACGGTGCAGGCCCTGTAAACATCAAAGTTGTGGATCCGCTCAACTTGGCGAACGGTTATTTCGAATGTAAATTCAGAGACTACACAGCGCCAAATATTGGCAACAGCGCCGACACCGCAAGCTGGGTCATTTACCGCTACGCCAATAAAGGCGACGCCACACCAATCGACTCCGTAAGCTCAGAGCGTACCATCAAATCAGACAACGAGCAAATTATTCCGCAATGGGGTATATCCGTTCAGATATACCAAACTAAATACTACCTCGCAGGAAAATACACCAATATGATTGAAGCGAGCATGGAGTTTGAAGATTCCTCTAAACGTTGGCTTACAGGCGTCAAAGACAACGACGCGTTTTTCCCAACCAATTGGATCCGCTCTGGAGAGTTCAAAACACACACAGATACCGAAGATGATTTATATAATTGTGACCCTTCTGGCCCGGTTTATCTAGACCCGTGTTACTATGAAGATGAACTTGGTGCCGATCCAACGCAAGCCTATGAAGACGTTTTGGATGGTATTGTTGCACCACATCGCGTAGTAGGGCACCAAGGAGATTACATGCCCATGGCCTATTATGGAATTTATAATCCTTCAAGCAAACTCAATGCTGCTATTTCATTTTTGCCAAGTGTCAATATCGTCTTAACCAATGACAAAAGCCTTTGGACGCGTTGTCCGATTGTCGAATTAGGTCGAAATACGGGACTCAATATGGGAGCTGCTCAACCAGGTGCCTTGCGCAAAAGTCCGAGTGTAGATAAAAATGGCAATCCTGACGGAACAGGCACAGGTATGGGATGGTTCCCTGGCTATGCCGTAGACATCGAATCAGGAGCGCGCTTGTACATGGCATTCGGAGAAAACTCTTTCCTAGGCGGTGAAAATGGTGCCGACATGATCTGGAACCCAACGGATCGTTTAGTGAGCAACGTTGGTACCCCACTTATGGGTGGTATGCATCCGGTATACGTGTTCAGCTACAATCAGAAAACCACCAACGGTTTTAATATTAGTTTTGACTTTCCCGCATATGTTCCTGCTGACGCAGAAAACAACAATATGAACTTTGCTTACAATAAGTATTTGGAGGTGGAAGGCGGCAGTTCAGCAGCGAAGCGGGAGCTTTACGGCTCTTTGTCTTGGGTTGCGTTCCCTTTGCTTGCTCCGAATCAGACTTTATTGTCCACGGACGTCACCATCCGTTTGCGCATCAACAAAGAATATAAAAACTTTGTGGCTACAGGGCAGAACGGCGGCAAGCCCATGTACGGTTGGTCGATGGAAGACATCGCTACAAAAGTTGGTTCGCAAGACATGCTCAAAGAAGCCTTGGCGCTGATCAATGTAGTGCCAAATCCTTATTATGCTTTCTCAGAATACGAGCGCAATAAACTAGATAACCGCATCAAGATAACCAACCTTCCAGAACAGTGTCAGAT
>JBFYPV010000004.1:0-9667 GCA_041303085.1 Crocinitomicaceae bacterium | reverse complement strand
AATCTTACAACATCCATCCATAATTATGTAAGTGCAACGCCTACAGCTCGGGATAATTTTGTTTCAAATCATTTATCATGAAAACAAGATCCCCGCAGCAACAGCTGTTTGTACTTTGGATGCTGTGCTTTGCCGTATTTCCATATTGGTCCCAAACCACCATTAGTGCCTGGAATTTCAATTCTAGCAATAACAACACGAGTCAAGGAAATGGGTCGCTGAGTCTTTTGCCCTCGTTGAATAGCGCGTACCCGACATCATCATATGGTAAATGCTTGCAATTGAGCAATTTTGCCAATCAGTCTTCATCAAGTGGAACGCGTGGCATTCAGATGTCGGTGAATACAACTGGTTATACATCCATTGTGTTGAATTTCATGCAGCGGGCTTCAAACAAAGCATCGCGTTGGGCGCGGATTGACTACAGTACCGATGGCAGTACGTGGAACACCGGTTTTTGGATCAATGCAGGGAGTCTCAGCCCAGATGGGCAATGGCAATCATATTGTGTCAACTTTGGCTCTGTGAGTGCTGCTGAGAACAATCCTAATTTCAAAGTGCGCATTGTATCGATTTTCAGCCCTTATGCCTTTGATCAGTCTAACCAAACGAGCACTTATGCTGCGAATACAGCCTACATGATTGCTGCGAACTCCGCCGTTTTTTCACCTTCTTATAGCAACAACAGCAGGAATTATTCCACAAGTGGTGCATGGCGCTTTGACAACATTAGTTTTGTAGCGCAAGCCATTCCCGTATGGGCCAATACGCAGTTGGCAAGTCCCATGACAAGTACGTATGGAACGCCTTCTTTGGGGGTGGCTTATTCCCTTGCACTAACAAATAGTTCGGTTCCAATAACGGTTACGCCTGTTTCAGGTTTTGAAATTTCTACGCAGGCTACAACAGGTTACTCTTCAAACCCACTTACCAATCTCGCGAATGGCACAACAATTTATGTGCGCACAATTTACAATAAAGCGGCGGGCAGTTTTGACCAAACGACCTGCTTTGAACTCACGAGTAATGGGGCTCCTACGGCACTCGTAACATGCGCTGCAAGCAATAATTTTGTGTCGCAAAAACCACTGAGTATTGTGGCTTCAGACGTTGATAAAGAATTGGGGCAGGTTTTGGTGGGAGGCGCAAGCCAACTAGGGTTTACTACTTTAGGCCTGATTTCAGGTGAAGAAATCCAGAGTTTAACGCTGGCTTATGGCCCTGCTGCTGAAAGTACGGGTGTTGGAGCACTTGTTGGTACTTATGCGCATCAGGTTTTTCCATCTTTAGCAGTGGGCACTTTTTTGCCGAGCAACTACCTGATTGATTATGTTGAAGGTGCAATTATCGTGAGCGGTTTTACGCCAGGTAACTTAATTGTGAATCGGATTGGAGATGGCGTCAATCCGTTGGGTTCGCTTGCTTTTCCTTTGAGATTGCAAGAGCTGATTCCAAATGGAACATTGATACAAACACTCGAACAACAATTCGAAAACTCCAATTTACTGACCGAAACCGGCGAACTCAATTTATCCACAGGCTATCTCAATTCGGTGAATAATTTGATTGGTATCCCGGGTTTTGCTGCTGTGCCCGGCAGCAACGATTTGGCGCAAACACAAGCGAAAGTCACTAATATTTTGAGTACCGGTGCAGCTGTGAGTACGCGGGTTGTTTTTCCGACGACTGGTGCAGCACTGCCTTTTATTGATGGTTATTTAACTTCCTTGATTCCTTTGCCAAACAGTTGTTTTTATGCTGCTGGTATCGGGAGTGGTAGTTCTGGCGGTGTGTGGTATTTTGACGGTTTCAATTTTGTGCAACTTACTGCGGCTTTTGCAGCTATAAGGACACTAGAAATATTCAATGAGCAATTATATTTCTCGACAGCCGAGTTTCCAGCAGGAGTTTATCAGGTGGGTACAGGATTGCCAACTACCTCAGGGCAGGCAGTAAGCTTGGTTTTGGCAACACCTTCTCCAAGAGGATTTTCTATTAGTCCGGACGGACAATCAGCCTATGTAGCTGATGACCAACCCATCAACGGGCAAAACGGCGGGGGCATTCAAAAATGGACGCTCCAAAACGGAATTTGGACAAAAAATTATACGCACGGCCATAGAGCCAATGGCTTACTTGTAGATTATTCTGACTCCTTAGCCAAGGTGTATGCGAGCACATTCCTGGCCAGCCCGGGTCAAGATAACAACAAGTTAATTGTCCTGACCGATTCAAGTCAGACGGCGCTCATTCAAGAATTGGCTACATCTGGTACGCATTTCATCTTTAAAGGCCTTGATTTTTGTCCGGCGCATCCTCCAGCGAGCCCTCAAATTGCGCAGGTTGAGCAACCAAGTTGCACCCATGGCTATGGAAAGGTACATTTTACGGGGCTTCCTGCAGGTAAATGGCGCATAACGGGTTTTCCTAGTGGTTCCAAAACAGGTGTTGGCACGAGTGCCTTTTTAGATCAACTAGCACCAGGTCAGAGCTATACATTTAAAGTCACGAGCTATACGGGCCGCAGTTCTACACTGACCTCAACTGTTCAAATTCAGGCCGCACCTGAGGTTCCTTCTGAACCAACTGGTAGCCAATTACAAGAACGTTGTCAAGGTGCGCTGCTTGCCGACCTCAGTTTAAACCAAAACAGTATTGCATGGTATCCAACAATGAATAGCACACAGGTGTTGCTTGGTACTATTCCTTTGGTGCATCAAGCGCATTATTTCGCTGCACAGCTTGGCACGACGGGTTGCCCGAGTTTGAGTCGTGTAGAGGTAGAAGCGCTTGTATTGCCAGATGGCGCTTGGAAAGGAACCCAACAAGGTTCTTGGAAGCAAGCAACAAACTGGTGCGGTGGCGTTCCGGCAAATGGCGCCAGTGTACTGATTCCAGCGTCAACCACAGTTCTTTTAGATACAACAGCAGCACTTTCACTACTTACAATTGCTCCAGGTGCACATCTGAAGTTAAAAGAAAGCCACCAACTTTCCTTAGATGGAGATGTCGCGGTTCATGGTCAACTCACGCTTGAAAATAAGGCCACAATTGTTCAGGGTAATAATAGCAGTTGGACGGGCAATGGAGCCGTTCAGCTACAGCAGGCCATTACAGGTACGGGGCAAAACACCCCGAACGGCCGCTATTGGTTTGTGGGCTCACCAATGCCTACCATCTTGAGTTCGGCGTTTGAGGCACAGACCGCTACAGTTTTGAAATATTTCAATGAGCCATTGGGCAATTGGCAAGAGATTACAGATGCCCAAACGCCAATTGTGGTAGGGAAGGGCTATTTTGTGCAAAGTGCACAAGACGATACACTGGTATTCAATGGCGCAATGCTCAATAACGGAAGCTACACGATTCCTTGTACACGAACTGGCACCACCAATTATTACCGCGGATTTAACCTCGTGAGCAATCCTTATGCGTCTTATCTAGATTTCGATGCGGCAGTGCGCACCAATTTATTGCCAACTATGTGGTACCGAACGGCCGACGCTTTGCAAACCATGGTCTTCGATACCTACAATGCGCAAAGTGGCTTGGGGACGAGTTTGAGCGGCATACCTGTTAGCCAATATGTGCCGCCGTTGCAATCTTTCTGGGTCAAAATTCCAGATGGTTTTACTACAGGAAGCATAGGTTTCACTAATGCCATGCGCTCACATTTCACGAGTGGTTTTGAGGGCTTGAAAAGCAACGCTATAGACTTTCCGGCCTTTGTAAGGCTCAATTTAGAAGATGGCCTCCGCAAAGACCAATTGCTTATTTATTTGGATCCGCAAGTAAGTTCGCAAGTCGATGGTTTTGATGCTGAAAAAATGTTGGTTGTCAACTACCCGCAGTGCTACACAATCGTGAATGGCAAGAAATTGGTGATCAATGCGCTCAAGTTGAGCAAAGCTCAAAATCCGATCCCACTTATTTTAGAGTTTCCGCAAGCTAAAGCTTATACGCTCAATGCGGTGGAGTTGAATATAGCTAATGGACTGATTCTTTTAGAGGACAAACAATTAGGTGTGTTTCAAGACCTCACGCTCGAGCCCAACTATACTTTCTTTGCGAGTAGCGGGGTCAATTCAACGCGTTTTGTGCTGCACTTGAATGTGCCACTTAGCAATCCAAATAATCCTTTATTGGAGCCAGTTATTGCGGCGCAAGAAGTGGGTTCAAACATTGTTGTATCGCTTACTTACGACACCCAAAACGATATCGCAATTGAGTTAGATCAAGCCTATCTGCCACAAGGGCTACTAGAGCTCTTTGATCAAAGCGGCAGATTGGTCGGTCAAAAACAGATCGAACAGCACCATGAGCATTTACCTGCGCCAATGGTTAGTGGCTATTACTTGCTCAGGGCAACAATGCAAGGTCAGGTTTATACACAGTCCATCATTATCAATCGTTAAAAATCCAAACATGAAAAAGCAAAGTAAACCAGCGCCTATTCAAGGGCCAGCAAGCAAAAAGCCATATGTTGCAGCAAAAGTGACAAGAGTTCAAATAGACCATGAAATCTCTTTAGTGATGAGCTCCGAAAGCCCCATACCACCGCCGGAGTTCATCCGTTTGATCATGTAGCGGCAGGCTGATCCACTCATCCGTACTGTTTGCTACACAAAAAAGGCCCGTCGTTTGATGGGCCTTTTCTATTGAGTAGACTTGAACTTTTGTTACTTCATACGCGACTGCGCATTGAATTTCTTGAAGTTCAGTAAAGATTTGAAATAGAGTTCTACGCCACCAATGCCACCAGTTGCTTGATTGAGCTTAGAGGTGTTGGCGTCAAAGGATAAGCCAAAACGGAATTGCGATACTTTCATGCCGAAAGTAGCTACTACTGCATCGCCATGACGGTAGTAAACGCCGTAATTGACGCAGTTTGATTTGTTGATACCAGTGATTTTTGAACCTTCTTTGATGGTATTTTCAAATGTTACACCTGCGGTAAGGCTATTGGTGTTGTTCGTGCGGAAGAATACAAAATTCGGTTGGATGCGGAAGTCTGGGTTTTTGGTTGCCAAATCGGCACCACCTTGCAAGACCATTTGCATGTACATTTTGTCGCCGCTGAAAGACCAAGCCATTTTAGGTTTGATCAGGTGATTGAGCGCATAACCTGCATAGAAGGAAGAGCGGTTGTTGATTTGGTGTTGAAAATAGATGCCGGTTCCGAGGTCCATGGTGGCATAACTGCCGTTGATGCTGTTTTCTACAGAGGTAGCAGGATTAAATACAGAACCATCCCATTGGTTTTCCCAAGTCTGACCAGAACGATCTGAAGCTTGCTGAATAAAACCTGGTGCAACCCCAATGCTGAGTTTATTTTGGCGATCTAGGGCCAAGGTATAGTTCAACGGAAGCGATACGCTGAGGGTGGTGAGGTTAGCAGCGCCTGTTTGGTCTGAGAGGATGCTGAAACCTACGCCAAAGTTGTTGCGATTGGCCAAGCCTTCTTCTTTGATTTTGAATTCACCGTTGATGAAGTTGCTGCGCATGCCAACGCCTGCCTCAGGAACAGTAAGCCATTGGGAGCGGTGGTTGGCAAAAAAGCTCATGTCGCCGGGGCCAGTTGCTACTGCTCCGGGGTTGTAGATCATTTGCGATTGCGACCAATTCGAAATAATGCGGTCGTGCTGTGCGGTGGCGCTGAAGGCACCTGCAAAAGTCAGGGCTAAGTATAGTGTGCGTTTCATGTGCTTATCTGAATAGGGTAACGTTTCCTTTGCGCGAACCTGAGCGGCCGTCGATGGTGCGGAAGTTGAGAATATAAGTGTAAGTAGCAGGGTTCATGGCCTTGCCTTTGTAGGTGCCGTCCCAGCCTTCTTTGACGTCGGTAGTGCGGAATACTTGCTGTCCGTAGCGATTGAAAACGCGCAAGTCGATTTCAGCCAAAGCACCACCTTCTTCGTAGCCATTGGCAAAGTTGCCATCTGCATCTACGTTGGAAAGGACACGGAAGAAATCGTTTTCGCCGTCGTCGTTCGGAGAGAAGGAATTCGGAAGTTCAATTTTGACTTGGTTGGCAAAATTGACTGTAACCAATACGGTGTCGTAAGCAAAGCAGCCATTGAGGCCGTACTGAACAACATAATAAGTCGTGTAAAAAGGCGTAACAGTTAGCGAATCGCCAGCAATACAAGTTGTACAACCCGGGATGCTATCTGCAGCTACGCCACTCGGATACCAAGTGAGGTTGCCGCCAAAAGGGGCACCTTCTGCATATAAGTAGGCTTCTTGAAACATATCGATGGTGGTGTCTGGAATCACGACATACACGCCAGCAAGCGTATCGGAAATTGTGCTGCTTACAGTTGGCATCGGTAGCACTGTTACAAATTGCGTAATGGTACTCACGGCGCCTTGTGCGTTGGTGGCTGTTAACGTAAGGGCAAACGGACCAGTTGTGCTGGCTGTATTGAAACAAATTGGACCAGGGTTTTGACCTACAAAAGTAGCTGGCGTCGCATTTTGGAAAGTCCAGAGGTAGGTGAGGTCGTCGCCGGTGGAATTATTGACCACATATATACAATCTCCTTGACAGAGGATGTCGTCAGGGTCAGAAATCGTAAAATTAGCAGATGGGGCCTGTGCATAGCTGAGCCACGCGAAACAGGAAATAAAAAATAAAGATAAAGCTTTCATACGCTTGTTAAAGATGTACAATCATACGAAAGTACGTAAAAAAGTTTCAATTAATGCAAATCTTGCGCTGCTAACAAGAGAATCAGCTCTTTGGCAGCCGCTACGTCGTGCACCCGAAAGAGGCGTGCGCCTTTGGTGTAGGCGAGGGTATTGAGGATACTCGTGCCGTTGAGGGCCTCGTCTGCACTGCAATTGAGCACTTTTGTAATCATAGATTTTCTAGATACACCAACGAGCAGTGGTGCGCCAAGTAAATGCAGGTGCTCTAGTTTTTGCAGTAATTCGTGGTTTTCTGCAAGGCTCTTGCCAAATCCAAATCCTGGGTCAATGATGACGTCTGTGCAGCCCAGCGCTTGTAGGGCAGCGCGTTTTTCTGAAAGAAACGAAAGCGCATCGCTCACAATTCCTTTTTCTTTGAGATAAGATTGGGCGGTGTTGTTTTGCTGTGCGCGGTTGTAATTGAGGATGTACGGAATTTTTGCTTGCGCAACCACTGGCCAAAGCGTAGGGTCGAACTGGCCCGCCGAAATATCGTTGATCAAGTCCGTGCCTTGCTCGATGCCGAATTGCGCCACCTCCCCATAATAGGTGTCTAAGGAAAGCAAGGTGTCTGGAAAGGCTTTTTTGAGCCTTAAAATGGTGTCTGCCAAACGGTCGATTTCTTCTTGTGCCGTAGCAATTTGTGCGTTGGGGCGGGTAGAACTGGCGCCGATGTCTAAGATGTGTGCGCCAGCAGTGATCATGGCGCTTGCGCGTTCGAGGAGTTGGTCAGGATGGATGACACGGCTTTGCGCATAGAAGGAATCGGGCGTCATATTCAAAATTCCCATTATCTTTGGTTGACCAAAATCGTGGAGTTGCCCTTTGATGTTCAAAAAGCGACTTTTCTGAAATACGGTACTTTGTTCCTTAGCTTGACTCATGACACAAACGCAAATTCAATACACAAATGTAATGACTATTTGTCGAGAGATTTTCGAAAAAAAAACACTCGACTACGGCTTGTCTTGGCGCATTTTACGCCCAAGTTCCCTGACCGATCAATTATTCATCAAAGCACAGCGCATCCGCACCATTCAAGAAACCGGTAAAAACTTGGTTGGCGAATCCTTTGAAGATGCCTTTCAAGCCATAGTCAATTATTGTATCATGGCTATTATCCAAGTGCGCGAGCCCGCTGGTCTTCAAGACACCATGCAAGCCCAAGAAGCGATTGCGCGCTACCACCAAATTGCCGCCGAAGCACAAGCGCTGATGGAACGCAAAAACCACGATTACGGCGAGGCCTGGCGCGACATGCGCGTGAGTTCTCTCACCGACCTCATTCTAAGTAAAATTCTGCGCATCAAGCAAATCGAAGACAACGCAGGTGCTACTCAAGTTTCAGAAGGGGTAGAGGGCAATTATTTTGACATGCTCAACTACAGCGTTTTTGCGCTCATTCACTTAGAAAATTGTTAAGAGGCTGTTAAAGTGCGTTATCTTCTCGTCCTGACACCTAAATTTACCTCAAAACGAACCCTATGCAACCAATAGAACGTTACCTTCCCTGGACCATCCGCATCTTAATTGCAGGTCTTTTTCTCGTCTCGGCCTATGGCAAAATTTATCCAGACCCCTCTGCTTACGGCACTATTTCCATGTTTGAAATCAAGCAGCTCTATCCGATGGGTTTCTCTGTGGAGTTGGCCAAAATCTTTTCGCGCGCTTTAATTGGCGTCGAGTTTGGTCTCGGTTTGCTCTTGCTTTTTCCTTTTGACCTCAAAAAATGGGTTATTCCAGCACTCATTGCCATGTTGGCTGTGTTCGTCATCCACCTCTCTATCGAAATTATCAATACCGGTAACAAAGGCAATTGCGGTTGCTTTGGCGCCCTTTTACCCATGACCCCTTTAGAAGCTATCATGAAAAACGTACTCTCTATCGGCCTTTTGGCCATTCTTTGGAAACGCTACGGCGCCCACCTCCCTGAACGCTCCAACATTTGGTTTTTGACCACCATTTTAAGCGTTTGCATGTTGCTGATGTTCATCTTCATTCCAACATACAGGGCTGCTAGAATTGTTGCTAAAACCGCTGGTACTTCGGTTTCAGATACCACCGTAATGACGCAAGTTGGCCCGACGGTAACTGGTTCAGAAAAAACTTCGACTTCATCGGAAATTGGCAAAGACACCGCCAAAGTTGCCAAGCTGAAAGATGTAGGCCCTAAACCTAAAAAATCGGGCTACGAAAAATATTTTGCCAATATCAACGAAGGTAAAAAACTGCTTTGCTTCTTTGCGCCGAGCTGTGATCACTGTCGTGCGACTGCCAAGCAACTGACCGCACTCAAAAATAGCACGCCTGGTTTCCCTGAAATTCAGATCCTTTTTATGGACGAAGCTGCAGAAGAAATCCCGGACTTCTTTAAGTTTGCAGGTGCTTCTTATTCGCATAAAGTTCTTGATATTATTGAATTCTGGAGCGTTTTAGGTGGTAACCGCGACGTGCCTGGTGTGGCTTATTTGTGGAATGGCAACTTAGTTAAAATGTATCATGGCCCTGAGGGTGCAGACGCTTTCAACAAAGAAGACTTGAAAACCCAATTGCAAAAGCAAAAGTTGCGCAATTAAAAGTCTTATTTTCGTTCCATGCGAAAAAAGATCCTCGCGGCAAATTGGAAAATGAATTTGACGCAACCCGAAGTCCAAGATTGGCTGCATACTTATCAAACCTTAGAATGGAGCGCTCCAAACGCGTCGCTTAGGGTTTATCCGAGCGCCATTTACCTCAAAGACATTCAAGCGGCTGGCTTACATGGTGGTGCACAAAATGTGTATTTCGAAGCCAACGGCGCCTTCACAGGTGAGCTCTCTATTGAACAGCTTCAAAGCATTGGTGCACAGTCTGTATTGATCGGTCATTCCGAGCGCCGTCAACTATTCAATGAAGACGACGCACTCCTTGCTCAAAAAGTGAACGCTTGCGCAACAGCCATTTTTCCGTTTGTACTTTGCTGTGGCGAGGCCATTGA
>JBFYPV010000003.1:0-4257 GCA_041303085.1 Crocinitomicaceae bacterium | reverse complement strand
GAACATGGATTACTTCAAGCAATAGCAAGAGCCAATCGACTATGTGAAGGAAAAGATAACGGTTATATCGTAGATTATATAGGTGTACTTGGAGACTTAGATAAAGCATTGACCCAATACAGCGCACTTCAAGAATTTGACGAAACTGATATTGAAAGTGCGATTATTAAAATAGATAAAGAGATACAAAAAATACCTCAGTACCATTCAGCAGTGTGGGATGTTTTTAAAACGGTAAAAAACAAAAACGACATTGAAGAAATGGGGCGTTTCCTTGCTCCAAAGGATTTACGAGATAATTTCCGTGAAAAACTCATTGTCTTTGCTAAATCGCTGCAAGCAGGAATGGCTTCGGATGTATTTTATACACTTTTTAACGAAAGTCGACAGATTGCATTCATGAATGATTTAAAGTTCTTTCAGAGCTTAAGAACGGCTGTACAGATTCGCTATTCAGAAAAAATAGATTACAAAGAATATGAGGGTAGAGTTCGCAAATTACTAGATATGCAAATTGGTGCAGATGGTATTGAACAAACAAATGAACCCATCAATATTTTCAATGAAGAACTCTTCAAAAAAGAGGTAGAACGTTTAACAGGGTCAACCGCTTCTAAAGCTGATGCAATCGCATACAGAATGAAGAAAGTGATTACTGAAAAGATGGATGAAGACCCTATTTTCTTCAAAAAGTTCGGGAAGCTAGTTGATGAAGCTATTCAGGCATTCATTGATAAACGAATCACCGAAGCAGAGTACCTAAAACAAATGTTGGAAGCAAGAAAGAATCTTGTTGAAGGAAGTTTTAGTGATGTGCCTGGCAACTTAAAAGGAAATCCAGAAGCACGTGCATTTTATGGAATTGTAAAAGAGGTGCTAAGTGGTGAACTACCTCAGTCAAATTTAACTGATGTGAATGACCAATTAGCTCAGGTAGGAATTGATCTCTCAGAAATTATACAACACTTAGTCATACGCGACTGGAAAAAGAATGATGACGTTCAAAAGCAAATGAAGAATGATGTTGAGGATTATCTGCTGGACAAACGAAAAGAATTTGGCGTTGAGTTGAGTTTTACCCAATTGGATAAAATACTGGATGAAGTATTAAAGGTTGCTAGAAACGTATTTTAAGAATGGGAAATACAATTAGTTACGGCACCACAAATATTAAGTATTCTGTTGAAAGGCGAAATAGAAAAACCCTAGCAATAGAAGTCCACCCCGACAATACAGTTTGGGTAATTGCCCCCATTGAAGCTAAAGATGAAGAGATTCAAAGTCGAGTAGAAAAGAAAGCACCTTGGATAGCCAAGCAACAACGATTCTTTAATGGTCGTCCCGATAAAGTAACCCAACCTGAATGGGTTAGCGGTGAGAACATCTTTTACTTAGGTCGTCAATACCGATTGAAAATCCATGAAGGCGAACCTGATGTAAAATTAGCCGGCAAGTATCTCAATGTAACCGTCAAGGACAAAGAAGATAAAAAGAAGATTGCCGATTTAGTCAACACCTGGTACTTACAACACGCCAGAAGAAAGTTTGAAGAAAGAATTGCACTACTCAATCCTATTCTTGAACGCGAGAACTTGAAGATGAATTCTTTGATGATTCGGAAATTAGACAAACGATGGGGCAGCTGTACGGCAAAAGGAAACATTGTTGTGAACGCTGATTTAATCAAGGCACCCATCAATTGCATAGATTATGTTTTGATACATGAGATCTGCCATTTGAAGCACCATGATCATGGTAACAGCTTTTGGACACTATTAAATAAATACTGCCCAGATTGGATAAAGACCAAAGCAAGGCTTGAAAATTTAAATTTCTAAATCAAAGCCCTAACGCCTCATAAATAAAATCAAAAGTAGATAAGATCACTGGAGCGCCATCGACAACAGCGACGTTGTGTTCGAAGTGCGCACTAGGTTGGCGATCGGCGGTAACGATGGTCCATTTGTCGTCGAGGGTTTCGACTTTTTCGGTGCCCATATTGATCATGGGTTCGATGGCGATGGTGAGGCCATTTTGAATTTTTTTGCCGCGTCCGCGTCGGCCGTAGTTAGGTACCTGTGGCTCTTCGTGGAGTTCTTTGCCCAAGCCGTGCCCAACAAGGTCTCGAACAACACCATAGCCATGTGCTTCGGCGTGCTGCTGAATGGCCCAACCGATGTCTTCGATGCGGTTGGCGATCGTGACTTGCTCAATACCGAGGTACAAGCATTCTTTGGTGACTTTGCACAACTGTTTTTTCTCGGCGCTCACCTCTCCTACTTCAAAAGTGTAGGCATGATCGCCGTAGTAGCCTTTGTAGATAGATCCGCAGTCGACAGAAACGATGTCGCCATCTTGGATCGGTTTGTCGGTCGGTAAGCCGTGTACCACTTGTTCGTTCACAGAAATCAAAAGGGTGCTCGGGCAACCGTACAAACCTTTGAAACCCGGGATGGCATTTTGGGTGCGGATGTAGTCCTCGGCCAACTGATCTAGAAAGCGCGGCGTTACGCCAGGCTTCATGTGCTTGGCAACCAAACCAAGGGTGCGGCTCACTACCTGCGCGGCTTCGCGCATGATTTCAATTTCTTGGGGCGTTTTGTAACGGATCATGAATTTATCTAAAAGAGACATTAGGCAAAGTTACCAAGAAATTGCATGGTGTCGATGCCGTCGGCGTAATCTGTGAGTTGCGGACACTGCGCTGAGCCAAAAGGCAAATAAGCATGTCCAACCACACATTGTATTTGTTGCTGATTTGCATCGAGGTAAGCCTCCACCTCTGTTATGGATGCATAGCGGTGGTAGTGCAGCATGCCTAGCGGTGAATGGAGCTCTTGGCTTTCCTTGAGCAACAAAAAGTGGTTGTCGAGGATAGGCACCTGGTTCATGAGGTGAATGGCTTTGTTGTAATCGTAGTTGTTGCCGTATTTTTTATGATTGACCACCTCGGCATGAGGAACCATGGCTTCAAAAAACCGATTGAGTTCAAAAGACTCCGGAACAAACATGAGTGTGACGTTTCTGCAGCCACGGCCATAATATTGAAAGATGTCTTGTCCTAATTGCGTGAGTTCCGCTGCTGTTTCTGAACCATCTAGCACAGCAATTGAACTGCGGTGCCCGCGCAGCAAATGCGGAACCTCCGTAAAGTATTGCTTGAAATGCAACATACTATTGTTTGAGCCTGTTGCAATTACAGCGCTGTAGTTGGATAGTTTTCCGAGCACAAATTCAATTCTGGACTGCAGAGCCGGCTCAAAAAGCACGAGCATTTTGGCCAATGCAGGAAGCAAGCGCGCATCTTCACTGGAAAGCTTCACAAGCGCCTTGTGGCCCGAGCAGAGCACGCAAAGGAAGTCGTGAAAACCAACCAATGGCAGGTTTCCGGGCAAAATCAAGGCAATGGTTTGTGGCTGCTCGGCAAAGGCATAAGGCGCGAGCCATTCTTCGAGCCGCTCGGTTTGCAACCAAGAGGAAATTTCTTGAAAAGCCATTTTGATGGCGGCTTCGGTGAACCAGCCGTTGTGGTGTTGCTCTTTTTGGATGAGCTCGAGCAGTGCGTCCCATTCTTCGGTTGTACAGGTCGCTGGACGCGGTTGGTCTTTGGCAATTGCAGCTAGGATTACTCCGAGGGCTGCAAAAGCGGAGGTGATTTGGCTTCTTTCCACGGTGCAAAAGTACGCTTTTCTAAATTTTTTGTTCGCGAACGCACAAAAGATTCGCTCAGTCGTTGTTATATTTGCACAAAAATATTGACTTATGGCCATCATGATCACCGACGAATGCATTAACTGCGGAGCTTGCGAGCCCGAGTGCCCTAATAATGCAATTTACGAAGGCGGCGCCGAGTGGAAATTTACAGACGGCACCACCCTCAAAGGCCTGATCCAAACCCTAGACGGCGAAGAAATCGAGGCAGATCATGCTTTTGAACCTGTCAACATGGACGTCTACTTCATCGCTCACGAAAAATGCACAGAATGTGTAGGTTTCCACGACGAACCACAATGTGCTGCAGTTTGCCCAGTAGACTGCTGCGTAGACGACCCAGCTTACCGCGAATCCGAAGACGAACTTTTAGCCAAAAAGAACTTCATGCACTTGTAAGGTGTATCGCTACCTCCTTTTTACCCTTCTCTTTCTTTTTAGTTCTCCCTCGCTTTTTGCCGACAACGGTAGAGTTGTGCATATCGCTTGGACAGAAAACCGAGATGGCAGCATCCAAAACGCGCAAGCACCGCAACACGGTTTGGT
>JBFYPV010000002.1:0-5006 GCA_041303085.1 Crocinitomicaceae bacterium | reverse complement strand
TTTGCCGCTTTCCCAGAAACCGCGGAAAAGTGGGTTGTCGATGAAATAGACGATGGTGCCGCGGCCGTAAGGTACAGATCCGGCGATGTGCGCTTCGGATTGCTGTGCTTTGACGCGTGCGCCTACAAAACCATTGACTGCCGTGGCGTTTTTAGCTAAGGCAAAGGCGGGCTTGCCATCGATTTGGTAGCTTGTGGCGCCTTGGCGCAAGGTGTAGTAAAAGTCGTAGCCGAATACCATGGGGTTGCTTTGATCAATGATACAAGGGTAGATAGCGCCGGTAATGGCATCAGAAATTTGATCGCGCTCTTGGTTGGCGTAACTCACAGGGCTTGTGGCTCCGGCTGCGCTTTCTTTGCGCTTGAGGCCAAAACCTTGATCGGCCAGTGCATCGATGGCGCCGCCAATTACAATAAGGGTTCCGCCTTTGCGCACCCAAGCGGTGAGCGCTTCGTTTCCAGCTACATCATAGCCGCCTTCTGGCACAAAAAGTACATCTAGATCAGTGAGGGCGCTGCTGAGGTCATCCTCAAAAATAAGGTGGGCAGGTTTTGTGAGCTGCTGCTCGAAGAAATGCCAAATCTCACCTACATTGAGCGAGGAAAAGCTGTCGCCGGCTAAGATACCCACGCGCGGATTCGGCACCATTTTAACCGACGAAGAACCAAAGTCAGTGCCGCTATCTACCATTCCTGTCAGCAGGCCTTTGATGTCGACGCCATAGCGCGCTGCATAATCATTCACGATTGCATGAAAATCGAGGCGTTTGTTTTCGCCGGTTAGCAACAAGAGCGTTCCGGGCGCATAGGTTTGACCGGCCAATTTGAAGCCTTTCTCGTGAAAATAAACTTTCAAGCCCGCCTGTTGCACCGCATTCAAGAACTGCGCCGTGCGCAAAGATTCCCAACGAACGGCATAGGCCATAAAGCCTTCTGTGGCAAGAAAATCAGATTTGGGTGCGGGCACCGGAATAAATGGTGTGGCTTTGAGGATAGTCTCGACCGCAAAACCATCGAGTCCGTAGGCATGCGGGAGGGTCCAGGCGGTGATGTCGTAGGTCATGCTGTCGGACAACTTGGTGCGCGGTTCAAACAAGACCGATACAAGCGTCCCTTTTTCTTGTTTGGTGGATACCACAACATCGCCAATTTCCAGTTTGAAGCCTTCCATCAAGCCCGAACTGTAATGATAGCCCTTGGTGCTGATCGCCTGCGTGCTTGTGGTAATGACTTGCCATTCAATATTGTTTTTGCCGAGTAAATCGAGGATAGGATTCACCTTTGCTTTTGTACCGCGCAACACGTAAGAATTGTATTTGTAGGTCTTCTCTTTGCGGAATTTTTGATACTCAGCAACCAATTTTTGCGCATTTCGCGCACTCGTTTCAACGGTAGAAAGCCCTGTAGTGACATGATGCGCCACCCGATCAGTTAAACTTAAGGTATCGCCAACTTGGGTGATGACGGCAAGCCCAGCACGGCCGCTTCCACCTTGCTCGTAGGTCATGCCAATACTGCCGCTGTAGGTTGGATAGGTGTCGCCGTAGCTTGGGTAGAGCAAGTCGAAAATCTCTTTGGAGAAGTACAACCAGCCCGCTTTGTCGAAATAACCTGCGTGGTTTTTGCCAATTTCTTTTTGGAAATCGCGCTGCCAATCGGTAATGACCTCATGATAAGGCTCTGCAGCTGGCGGAAAATAGTAAGGCTCATTGATGCCCTGCTCGTGAAAATCTACGTGAACATGCGGCAACCATTGGTTGTATTGCTGAACGCGCGTGGCAGATTCAATTTGGGTCATCCAGGCCCAGTCGCGGTTGAGGTCAAAAAGATAATGGTTGGGGCGCCCACCAGGCCAGGTTTCGTTATGGCTGGCACTAAAGCGCTCGATATCTACCGGATTTGCACCATATTGGTAATAAAAATTGACGTAGCGATCGCGTCCATCGGGGTTTAGACACGGATCCATAATGACCACCGTGTTTTCTAAATAGCCAATTTTATCGGTCAACAAGCGATAAGCGGTTTCCATGGCGGCCTCCGTACCAGAACTCTCATTGCCATGGACGTTGTAAGATAGCCAAACAATTGCTAATTTTTCGTCGGGCGCCTGCGTGAGGTGTTTTTGACGGATTTCTTCTAGTTTTTTGAGGTTTTCTGGCGTACCGATATAAGCCAAAAGAAGGTCTCTTTTTTCGTAGGTTTGACCAATTTTAGTCACTTTGATATGACTCGGGAACGCTTTTTCTAAGGCATAGAAATAATCCACAACGCGATGGTGACGCGTAAATTGCTCGCCAATGTTGTAGCCCAAAAATTGTTTAGGTGTAAAAGGTGCTTGTGCAAATAAGAGGAGCGCAAGGCTGTTGAAGAACAATGTGAGCAAAATCTTTTTCATGGTCATGCTTTAAATTAAGGTCAAAGTTGTGGTTTTTCTTTGGCTAAATGGATAATTGCATCGCCTTTATAAACAACGGGCGCTTCGTTGATGCAAATGACGTAACCGGTTTGGCTCGCTTTGATTTGCTTTTCATATTTGCCGTAAGGGTCGGTAACGAGGGCGAGTACTTCCCCTTTTTGAACGTTGGTTCCGTTGGGTACAAAACATTGGAACATGCCACTCGAAGGAGCACGCATCCATTTGTTTTCGCCGATAAAAATGGGCTGACGGTCTTTGGAAATATCAATTTTGTAATTGCGCATGCCCAAATGGCTGATCACGCGCTTGAGGCCATTCAAGCCCTCCTCTACTACATTTTCTTCGATATTTTTAGACTTCCCGCCTTCAAAGAGCAAGAGCTTTTTTTGGCGCTTGACCATGCTCTCTCTAAGCGTTTTGGAAATCAGGCTGGAATGTAAAATAAAAGGCGGATTGAACACCTTAGCGAGTTCAACGCTTTCTTGATCTGAGAACACGCAGCGGATTTGCGGAAAATTATTGCGCTGCGCTGCACCTGTATGAAAGTCGATGATGTAGTCGCAGTGTGGTGCAATTTCTTTGATGAAATGATACGCAAACTGCGCAGCTAGCGAACCGTTGTGCGCGCCGGGGAAACTCCGATTGAGGTCGCGGCCGTCTGGCAACTCGCGCTTGAGGTTGAGAAAGCCAAAAATATTGAAAATGGGCAGGCAAATAATGGTGCCCTTTGTGGGTTTGTTGAGTTTTTTGCGCAAAAAGCGGCGCACAATTTCAATGCCATTGAGTTCGTCGCCGTGTAGGCCCGCCATGACCAAAACCGTTGGGCCGTCTTCTTTGGCGCGCTCTACCAGCACGGGCACTTGTATTGGGGTACGGGTGTGCAAGTGCGCCACCTCTAAATTGAGTTGCACAGCCTTGCCCGGCAAAATTTCTTGCCCAAGCATGACCATTTTGCGGTGTTGGATCTTTCTAGCGCTTGACATTTTTCTCGATGTAGGCAATAATTTTGCCTGCGATATCTGTTTGGGTTGTTTTTTCGATGCCTTCTAGCCCCGGAGATGAGTTGACCTCCAAAACCAGCGGACCGCGCTCAGATTGCAGTAAATCAACGCCTGCAATACCTAAGCCCACCGCTTTGGCCGCTAAAATGGCTGTGTATTTTTCTTCGGTAGTGAGTTCAATGACTTCAGAGCTGCCGCCACGGTGCAAATTTGAACGAAACTCTCCAGGTAGACCCTGGCGCTTCATGGCTCCTACGACCTCGCCATCTACAACAAAAGCGCGGATGTCTGCACCCTTTGCCTCGCGGATGAACTCCTGAACAATTACCCTCGCCTTGAGTCCGTTGAAGGCCTCCAGTACAGATTGCGCCGCATTGAGGTTTTCTGCCAATACAACGCCCAAGCCTTGGGTTCCTTCTAGTAACTTGAGTACAACTGGCGCACCACCTGCACTCTTTACCACGTGCTTGACATCTTTAGAGTAATTGGTAAAAACAGTTTTTGGCAAGCCGATTCCTTCTTTAGACAGCACTTGCAAGCAACGGAGTTTGTCTCGGGAGTGAATGATGCCTCTAGAACCCACAGCCGTAAACACGTTCATCATTTCAAACTGGCGCACCACTGCCGTACCATAAAATGTAACCGATGCGCCGATGCGTGGAATGACGGCATCAAAACCTTTGAGGTATTGGTTGTGGTAAAAAAGCGCTGGGCCTGTTTGTTCGATTTCGATGTTGCACTTGAGGTGGTCAATGACATGGGCTTCATGGCCTGCAGCCTCTGCAGCTTCTACAAGCCTGCGGGTGGAATACAAATGAGAGTTGCGGGAGAGAATGGCGATTTTCATGAAAGATGTGGGATGGATGCGTGTATATATTTTTTGCTGGTGTCTACGACAAAGCGTTTGTTGAGTACTTTTCTGCCCAATAAGATGGGATAGCGCATCCCTTGGCGCATCGTGAGGGAAAATTCGGTTTTAAATTTTTCTCCGGCAATTTCTATGGTTCCAAAAACAAAAAATCGTTCCTGAACCTGCCCCGTGCTGCTCTTTACTTTTTTGGTTCTGAATTTTGTAAAAGTCATCTTTTTACCTGTAAAAGCAGCGTGTTTGTCGTCTAGAAAAACAACCTTCAAAAACTTACCTTCTTGCTGGCAATAACTCACGTGTATACTCGAGGTATAGGCGCCTGAATCTACCTTAGCCTTGACTTCTGCCAAGCCAAAATCAGGGAGCCAAGCCAGTTCGCGACGGCCAATTAAAATTTTATCGGGAGGCAACATAAAACAAATGTAAGCGAAACTTCTAAGACATGAAAATGCGCGAAATGCAAATAAACCGCAAGATTGGTCGTTAAGGATTGTAACTTTGTAACAATGAAGCAGCTTTTACTTCTTTTTCTCGTGACCACGCCGCTGCTGTTTTGGGCGCAGGAAATCACGGTATTCGGGCATTGTTACCTCAAAGGGAAGAAACCAGCGGTAGGAGCAACAATCCAACTGAAGGTCGTAGACAACCGCTCAGTTCAAGTACCATCCACCACCACAAGCGATAAAAATGGCTATTACGCGTTCGGTAATTTAAGTGCCGGA
>JBFYPV010000001.1:0-3575 GCA_041303085.1 Crocinitomicaceae bacterium | reverse complement strand
GGCGTCGAATAATAATACCTCACCCCTCTCAAATCGTTGGTTGTTTGAGCAATTAGATTTGTTAGGACAAATAGCTGTAGAAACGAGAGAAGTAGGAGCTTTTTCATAGGTGGCTTTTCTTAGATTACGAAAAGGCTTGAAAAAAGGGGGGCGTTAAGCACTTCTTCCATTTATGTACAAACGCGTTATTTGACGCTAGAAAAAGCAAATTTACAAGAGTTAAAAGCCAGTGAAAAAGAATTGAAGCGCATTAGTTTTCAGATTTATCAAATTCAATTAGAAACTTGCGTCATTAAAGTGAAAAAAATAGCTTGTAAATCACTGAAAGGAAAAGGAGTAAATTCTGGGTTAAGGTTAATTTATGCGCTCTTCAAAGTAGAACAAAAAATAACCTTTATTGAACTCTATCATAAAAATGACAAAGATTCAGAAGATTAAGCCTCATTGGATTTGTCCAAGAGTTTGCTAAATTATAGGTCAAAAAACCTGAAATAGTGCTGCGCAAGCCTCATAAGCGAGTAACTTTCCTTGACGCAATTCTTGTTGGAGCGCTGCATATTTTGCCTTCTTATTTGGATCGGCAAAGAATTGTTGTTGCAGCGAATCGGTTAGTAATTGTTCAAATAACAATAACTCTTGTTCGGTGCGCTTGCGGTGCAGGGCGCCATTGAATTGCATGTGCACAAAATAGGCTTCAATTTGAGACCAAAGTTCGGTGAGGCCCAAGCCAGTTAGGCCGGAGGTGCAGAGTGCGCGGGGTTGCCATTGGTCGGGTCTTTGGCTGAAAACATGGAGCGCGCCTGCGTATTCTGAGCGTGCGGCTTTAGCTGCGGCCTCGTTGGCACCGTCTGCCTTGTTGATTACAATGGTGTCGGCGAGTTCCATGATGCCGCGCTTGATGCCTTGCAGCTCATCGCCGGCGCCGGCCAACATCAAGAGCAAAAAGAAATCGACCATGCCGTGCACGAGCGTTTCTGACTGCCCTACGCCTACCGTTTCTACTAAAATGATGTCGTAGCCAGCCGCCTCGCAGAGCGCAATCGCCTCGCGGGTATTTTTGGCAACACCGCCAAGTGTGCGGCCTGCGGCGCTCGGCCTGATGAAGACATTGAGCTCTTGGGAGAGGCGCTCCATGCGGGTTTTGTCGCCGAGGATGCTGCCGCCAGTGCGCGAAGAAGAAGGGTCTATGGCCAAAACAGCCACTTTATGCCCCTGCGCTACCAATTGGAGTCCGAAGTTTTCTATGAATGTACTTTTACCCACGCCCGGTACACCTGTAATGCCAATGCGCTTGGCTACTTGGGTGGGTGCAGGCAGGGCGCGCAAGAGTTGTTGGGCAAGGAGTTGATCGGAGGCTTTGCTGCTTTCGATGAGTGTAATGGCTTGACCTAAAGCCGCGCGCGAGCCACTGGCCAAGCCGGCAAGCAACTGCGTTTCATTGCGCTGAGCACGCTGATTTTTGCGCGCTGCTAGCCAACGGTCTATATGGTTTTGCTCAGGATTCAATGAGTTGTTTGAGGGCCGCCATGGCCTGGCGAATGTTTTGCTGTAGCGCGGGCAAACTCGCCTCTAGCATGTAGCAGGGGGCGGTGATGATGCGGTTGGAGGCATCGATGCAAATTTCTTGGATCGTGCAGTCTGGCGTTTGAGCACCTTTGGCTTGCAGACCTTCTTGAAAATCGGAAATATTATAGGGCGAAGCTGCGCTTGTACTACCAATCGTAAGTTGCTGACCAATGGCCATGTCTCCGAAGGCTAAGGCGAGTAAAACGGGGCTCACGCACAACGCAACGATGGGTTTGCCTACATTGTACATATTGACGAGTAACAACTTGACGTCTGGGCGAATTTGACCATTCGGCCCTTCAAAAGCCCAACTTGAAAAGTTTTTGGCACTGCCAAAGCCACCGGGAATCACGAGCGCATCGAGGTCTGCCGGAACCACAGTTCTGATTTCGCGGATTTGACCGCGGGCGATGCGTGCAGCTTCTTCGAGCATATTGCGCGTTTGGGCTTGTTCTTGGCCATTGAGGTGATTGACCACGTGGTGCTGAGGAGCATCTACGCCAATGCAAACGGCCTCGTAGCCCAAACTTTCGATTTCGAGTAGCGTCAGAACTGCCTCGTGGATTTCGGCACCGTCATAGACGCCAGCTCCGGATAATAAAACCCCGATTTTCATGCGTTTTTTTAAACTAATTTACGGTATAATTCTTCGTATTGCGGCAAGATTTCCGCTAAACTGAATTTTTGTGAGGTCTGGAGTGCGCCGGCTTTCATGGTCTGTAAATTGGCCGGATCGAGGATATCGAGCACATAGGCTGCCATTTGATCGGTTTGACCAACGTCGGCAAGATAGCCAGAAATACCATGGATATTCACCTCCGGAATACCTCCCGTATTGGAGGAAACCACCGGTACACCTACCGCCATCGCTTCAAGCGCTGCCAAACCAAAACTCTCCGTTTCGGATGGCAATAAAAAGACATCGACGATCTCTAAGACGTGAACGGTGTCGCGGACCTTACCTAAAAAGATGACGTCCTGACACAAATGCAACTCTCTGCACAAGCGCTCACAGGCATAGCGGTCTGGGCCATCTCCTACTAAAATGAGCTTGCAATCTTTTTGCGCGCGCACTTGAGCAAAGATGCGAATGACGTCTTCGGTGCGTTTGACGGGTCTGAAGTTGGAAATATGACACAAGATAGGTTGGTCGTCTTGAGCGTATTTATTGCGGATGTAAGCGCGCTCGGCACCATGCGGAGGGCTCGGCGGCACAAAATTCGAGATCACTTGTATATCGGTGCTCACCTTGAAGTGCGCTAAGGTATCTTGCTTGAGGCTTTCAGAAACAGCCGTAACGGCATCTGAATGATTGATGCAAAAAGTAATGACGGGCTCAAAGGAAGGGTCTTTTCCGACCAATGTGATGTCGGTACCGTGTAAAGTGGTTACAAAAGGAATGTAAATCCCTTCTGCTTTGAGGATTTGCTGGGCCATAAATGCAGCAGAGGCGTGCGGAATGGCATAATGCACATGGAGGATATCTAATTTCTCGTACTTGACGACATCGACCATTTTGCTGGCGAGCTGCGTTTCGTAGGGCTGAAAATCGAAAAGTGGGTAATCGGTAATCGAGACTTCGTGATAAAAAATATTTTCTCGAAAAGAACCCAAGCGCACCGGCTGAGAATAGGTGATGAAATGGACTTGGTGGCCTTTAGCAGCCAGCGCTTTTCCGAGTTCGGTAGCAACCACGCCGCTTCCGCCGAAAGTTGGGTAAAGGACGATGCCTATTTTCATTATTTTTCGTCTAGGGGGATAAAAAAGGTGAGTCTGTAAATGATGGGCAGAATGCGCACCACCTGACCAAATTCATTTTTGACTTTAAAAGTATAACTGCTTCGAAACGGGCTGTTGTCTGCGTTAATGACATCGTAAAACAATGCGGCGTTCAGGCGTACTTTATCAGAAAGTTTGAGGTAAAAGCCACCGCCAACCATGAGCGTAGGAGACCACGGCTTCACAACTTGGAGCGGATTGACAAAACTAAACGGGCTTTTGAGGTACTG